>NZ_BAABJQ010000010.1:0-270163 GCF_039543385.1 Rugosimonospora acidiphila | reverse complement strand
TTGGTGGCTTTCCCCCCGCGGGCGGGGGGAAAGCCACCAAGATCTCGCATTCTCCGCCTCACCGGCCCCAGCGATGCCCGTAATGCGCGTTCCGTTAGCGCCGTCGGTGGAGGTGGTCGATGTCCATGGGTGGGAAAGTCGTGGCAGCCGGCCCGGCCAAACCGACCGGCGGGCGGCGGAGCGGTGCTCACGTCGGCGACGACTGCTCCAGTTCGTGGCCGAGTTCCTCCAGTTCCGCGCCGCCGGCCATCAGCCTGGTCACCTCCGCCAGGCCGACCTCCGACTTGGCGAAGTCACCCAGGCTGCGCCCGCGCTTGAGCAGCACGAAGCGGTCCCCCACCGGGTACGCGTGGTGCGGGTTGTGGGTGATGAGGACGACCGCCAGGCCCCGGTCCCGCGCCTGGACGATGTAGCGCAACACCACGCCGGCCTGCTTCACGCCCAGCGCCGACGTCGGCTCGTCGAGGATCAGCAGCCTCGCTCCAAAGTGGACGGCGCGGGCGATCGCCACCGACTGGCGTTCGCCCCCCGACAGCGTGCCGACCGGCTGCTCCGGGTCGCGGATGTCGATGCCCAGGTCGGCCAGTTCGCGCCGGGTGATGTCCTTGGCCCGCGCGACGTCGAGCCGGCGGAGCGGCCCGCGACCCTTGGTCGGTTCGGAGCCGAGAAAGAAATTGCGCCAGATCGGCATCAGCGGCACCATGGCCAGGTCCTGGTACACCGTGGCGATGCCGCGGTCGAGCGCCTCACGCGGACCGGCCAGCCGCACGGGTCGGCCGTCGATGAGGTACTCGCCGGTGTCCGGCGGAAACACCCCGGACAGGATCTTGATGAGGGTGGACTTCCCGGCCCCGTTGTCGCCGAGCACGCAGCACACCTGTCCGGCGGCCACCGCCATGGAGATTCCGGACAGCGCGATGACGCTGCCGAAATACTTGCCGATTTCCCTGACCTCCAGCAAGGGGGTGCTGCATTCGCTCATCGCCGACTCTCCTCTGCCAGCCGCCGGACGAACCGATTGGTGAACACCGCCAGCAGCAGCATGGCGCCCAGGAAGAACTTGAACCAGTCGCTGTCCCAGCCGAGGTACACGATGCCCTGCTGCACCATGCCGAAGATGAGCGCGCCGAGGCTGGCGCCGACCGCGGAGCCGAAGCCGCCGGTGAGCAGGCAGCCGCCGATGACCGCCGCGACGATGTAGATGAGCTCCTCGCCGATGCCGGTGTTGGCCTGTACCGAGGTGAGCCGCAGCGCGGTCATCGTGCCGACCAGCCAGGCTCCGGCCGCGGTACCCATGAACAGCAGCACCTTGGTGCGGGCGGCCGGTACGCCGACGCTGCGGGCGGCCTGCACGTTCCCGCCCACGCTGAAGATCCAG
Source organism: Rugosimonospora acidiphila (assembly GCF_039543385.1). Classification (NCBI taxonomy): domain Bacteria; kingdom Bacillati; phylum Actinomycetota; class Actinomycetes; order Micromonosporales; family Micromonosporaceae; genus Rugosimonospora; species Rugosimonospora acidiphila. The sequence continues at coordinate 268,785 of NZ_BAABJQ010000010.1, read as the reverse complement.
TTCCCGAACCGGGTACGCAGCAGCACCCAGGTCGCCAGCGCGGTGAGCACCACCCACCACAGGATGGTGACCCGGAACCCGACGCCGCCGACGTTCACCGTGGTGGCGAACAGGTCGTAGGCGGGCCGGTAGGCGGGCGCGGTATCGATCGAGTCGGCCTGCACGGTGTCGGTGATGGCCTTGGTGACGCCCAGATTCAGCCCCTGCAGCATCAGGAACGTGCCCAGCGTGATGATGAAGCTCGGCAGCCCGGTGCGCACCACCAGGTACCCGTTGAAGAAGCCCAGCGCCAGCGCCAGCGCCAGGGCGACTACCAGGGCGCCCCAGGTGTTCATCCCGTACTCGCCGGTCAGCACCCCGACGGTCAGCCCCACCGTGCCCACCATCACCCCGGCGGACAGGTCGAACTCACCGCCGATCATCAGCAACGCCACCGGGATCGCCATGATGCCCAGCGTCGAGGCGGGGTCCAGCCAGTTCGCCACGCCCGCACCGGACCGGAACACGCTGGACTGGACCGCGAAGAACGCGAACACCACCACGGCGCCGATCAGCGCTCCGATTTCGGGGCGGGCCAGCAGTTGCCGGGTGACGCCGGAATTTTTGATCCGCTCGTCGACTCCGGCGGTGGTGGCGGCCGCCACTACCGGGTGCCCTTCTCGGTGAGCGCCTCGACCTGCGCCGCGTTGTCCTTCGTGACGAAGCCGGGCCCGGTCAGGATCGGCTGACCGCCGCCGAGCGTGTTGAGGTTCTGCTTGTACAGCGTGAGCAGCACGATCGGCAGGTACCCCTGGGTGTACTGCTGCTGGTCGACCGCGAAGGCGATGTCGCCGGACTGGACCTGCTTGGCCACGTCGGTGTTCAGGTCGAAGGTGGCCACCTTGGCGGCGGAGCCCGCGCCCTTGGCAGCCGCCACGGCAATCGAGGCGACCTGGGCGTTGAGGGTGAGCACGCCGTCCACCGACTTGTCGGACTGCAGCTTGGCCTGGATGGTCGCCTGGGCCGCTTGCAGGTTGTTGAGGTCGACCTGGAGGTTCTCCACGGTGCCGCCGGTCAGGCCGGCCTTGGCGCCGACGCAGCGCTGCTCCAACCCGACGTTGCCGGCCTCATGGATGACGCAGATGAGGTGGTGCACGCCCATCGACGCCAGCTTGTCGCCGGCTCCCTTGCCGGCCACCGTCTCGTCCTGGCCGACATGGGCTATCGCGCCGAACGCCGCGGACTGTTCGGCACCGGAGTTGATGGTGATGACCGGGATGCCGGTGGCGACCGCCCGTTGAACGGATGCCTTCAGCGCGTCCGGATTGGCCATGGAGACCACCAGACCGTCCACCTTCTGATTGATCGCGGCGTCGATGAGCTGCGACTGCTGCTGAGGGTCGCCGCTGCTCTCGTAGGTCACCTTGTCGTTCAGCTGCTTGCCCGCCGCCATCGCACCGTTCTTCACCACCGTCCAGAACGCGTCCCCGGTGCCGCCGTGCGTGACCACGGCGAAGGTGTACCCGCCGCCGGTGCCCGGCGCCGTCCGGGCCGCGTTCTTCTTGCCGCCCTCGCACGCCGTCAGCGCGGTCAGCGCGAGCGGTACCAGCACGAGCGCGGTCAACAGCCGTCGATGCCTGCGCATGTCGCATCCTCCAGTCCCAGGGTCCGCGCGTCGACGCCGGTCAGCCCCAGCGACTCGATCTGGTCGAGGCCGCGCGGGTGGCCGCGTGCGAGGCGCCGGATCCGGCCGGCGCCGGCGAGCCCGATCCATATCTCGAATACTTTCGATAGATCGATATCTACGCCGTACGGTCGAGTTCGGCAACCACCACCACCGCGCCTCGCGCGCCCGGCGATCACTGACCACGCCCGGCGATCACTGACCACGCCCGGCACCGACCGCACCGGGGGCTATCCCCCGGTCCGGAATCCAGGTGATAGCCGCATTCCGCGTGCCGCCTCGGTTACCTACTGTGATCTTCGAGGCCAACGAGGCCCGTGCTCACCTCACCGATGAACGGACGCTCGCCGAAAGCGGCGGCGTTCAGGCACACGGCCAGCGAGGAGGTTCGGTGATCGAGGTCAAGGATCTGACCAAACGCTACGGCCCCACCCTGGCCGTCGACCGGCTCAGCTTCGCGGTCCGGCCCGGCACGGTGACCGGTTTCCTGGGTGCCAACGGGTCGGGAAAGTCAACCACTCTGCGCCTGCTGATGGGGCTGGACCGGCCGGACGGCGGGCAGGCACGCTGGGCATCGCGACCGCGCCGCTCGGCGATCCGGCCGTACTGCTCGGCGATCCGGCCGTACTGCTGCTTGACGAGCCGCTCAACGGCCTGGATCCGGAGGGGATCCGCTGGGTCCGCGGCCTGCTGGCATCGCTGGCGGCGCAGGAGCGGACCCGAGGATCCGGCTCAGACGCCCCGGATCGACCAGGCCCGCACCCCGCCGATGATGCCGGCCGTGTTCGGTACCACCACCACGTCGTCGCCCATCCGGGCCAGCTGCTCCGATCGGATGTGCCGGGAGTTGCCGCCGCCGAGGTAGAGCCGGTCCCACAGGAACACCGGACGGAGCCCCTCCACCACCGCGCGTACCCGACGTGACCACAGCGCGTCGCCGAGGCGCCGGCGCTCCGGCTCGCCGATGTACGTGTCGTAGCTCTGCCCCCACTTCGCCGGGGCCTGCGAGAACTCTATGTGCGGCGCCAGCGTCCCGCCGTCGAACAGGGCGCATCCCAGCCCGGTACCCAGGGTGAGTACCAGCTCCAGACCGGCACCGGCGACCACGCCGGCCCCGTGCACCTCGGCGTCGTTGAGCACCAGCGTCGGCACCCCGAACGCGGCGCCGACCGCGCTCTGCGCGTCGAAGCCGCTCCACGCCGACAGCAGGTCGGAGTCGATCTTGGTCCGCGGCCCGCTCCGGGTGACGTAGTGCGGGGTGGCCACCACCACACCGTGCCGGATCATCCCGGGCATACCCACCGTGACCCGGTCCGGCGTCGGGAACTCCGACCCCAACTCGACCAGGGTCGACACGAACCGGGCGGGCGACAACGGGTACGGGGTGGGCACCCGCTGCGGATGCGTGCGCATGGTGCCCGCCTCATCCAAGATCGAGCCCTTGATCCCACCACCGCCGCAGTCGATGGCCAGCGTCGTCTTCACGATCACAGTGTGCCCGGCCGCCGGACCGGACTCGCTCCGGCCCGGCGGCTCAGTGCCGGTCACTCAACGTGCTGGACGCACCACCCCGGCCGATCCGGTGCCTCGCCGGACCGGTTCGGCCGATGCCACCAGCCGGTTGCCCGGCAGGAACTCGATGCCAGTGGCCGCACCGATCTCCGCCGGGGCGCCCCACTGGTACCCCATCGCGGCCAGCGGACCGGCCTGCGGTGAGGCCAGGAACGACTGCTCCACGTCGGTCGTCGCGGCGTCCCGCTGCGAGGCCCTGGGCGCGGCTATCGCGTCGGGCAGGCTCATCCCGAAGTCCAGCCGGTTGACCAGGATCTGCAGCACGGTGGTAATGATGGTCGCCCCGCCCGGCGAGCCCACCGCCAGGTATGGCCGGCCGTGATCGAGCAGGATGGTCGGGGACATCGAACTGCGCGGCCGCTTGCCCGGGCCGGGCAGGTTCGGGTCCGGCGCGCTGCCCTGGGTCGGGGTGAAGTTGAAGTCGGTCAGCTCGTTGTTGAGCAGGAAGCCCCGGCCCGGCACCAGCATGGCGTTGCCACCGATCTGCTCGATGGTCAGCGTGTACTCCACCACGTTGCCCCACCGGTCGGCCACGGTCAGGTTGGTGGTGCTCTGCTCGTTGCTGTCGGTCACCGTACCGGCCGAGGGGGTGCACCGGCCGTTGGCGCCCGGCACGCCGGGACCGATCGGGGTGGGCAGCGCGTGCGCCTGGTCGACCAGGCAGGCCCGCTGCCGGCCGAAGTCGTTGGTGAGCAACGAGTTCAGCTCGGACCGCGGCGTGTAGTCGCCGACGTAGCGGTTGCGGTCGGCGAATGCCAGCGCGCTGGCCTGGAGGTAGTCGTTGAGCGCGGTGGTGCGCGGCTCGTGCGCCAGGTCGAAGTTCTTCAGGATGTTCAGCGCCTCGCCGACCGTGCTGCCGCCGCTGGACGGCGTGGCCATGCCGTACACGTCCAGGCCGTGGTACGTGACGTGGGTCGGCGCGGGCTGCCGGACCGCGTACGCGGCCAAGTCGGAGGCGCGCATGGTGCCCGGCCGGATGGTGTACGGCCAGGACATCGCCGGGTCACTGGCCACCGGCGGGTGCTGCACGGTGCGCACGATGTCCTGGGCCACTGGGCCGCGGTAGAACTCCTGCACCCCGTTCTTGGCGATCAGCCGGTAGGTCTCGGCCAGGTCGGGGTTGCGGAAGGTCGAGCCGACGGCCGGCGGCGCGCCATTGCGCAGATACAGCGCGCGGGTCGAGGTGAACTGACTGAACGCGGCCGCGTTGCTGCTGACCTGCCCGGCGAACGTGGCGTCCACCGGAAAGCCGTGCGTGGCCACGTCGATCGCCGGGCTCAACGCGTCGGCGAGCGAACTGGTCCCCCAGTTGTGCAGGGCGGTCTGCCAGGTCATCAGCGAGCCGGGAATGCCGGCCGAGATGCCGCTGATCCGGGCCTCCTGGAACGCGTACGGCGCGCCGGTGCCCGGGTCGACGAAGGCGTTCTGCTTCATCGAGACCGGCGCCGTCTCCCGCCCGTCGAGCGTGTGCACGGTGTGGGAACGGGCGTCGTAGTACACGAAGAAGCCGCCGCCACCGATGCCGGAGGAGAACGGCTCGGTCACGCCGAGCGTCGCGGCCGCGGCCACCGCGGCGTCGACCGCGTTGCCGCCGTGCCGCAGCACGTCCAGGCCGACACTGGTGGCGGTCGGGTCGACCGTGGCGACCGCGCCGCCGGAGCCGGTGGCGGTCGGGCCGGGTGGCGGGGCCGAGCCCGGCGAACCGTGCCCGGCCGGCGCCGCGGCCGCGGCCGTCGGCACCGCCAGCACGGCCGCGGCGGCCAGCACCGCCAGCGGGTACCCGTGCCGGCGCCCCAGAATCAGCCTCATGCGTGCCTCCCCAAGTAGCGAAACATCGACATCCCTCTGCCTACCCTCACGGGTACCGGGCCGCAAGTGGGCAGGGCGCGTCGACACGCCGCAATCAGGGATAATCCACAGTGGACTATGAGCCTGAGGGCTTTCCCCGTCAGGGAGTCAGGCGGTCGAAGGTGGCGGCCGGCGCGGAGCGGGGTGCGGGCACCGTCCCCGATCGCGGGCCGGGCAGGGAGAGCGGCCCGCCGTTGAAACGCGCGGCGGTCTCGGCGGAGAACGGGGTGGCGGCGGGCCGCAGCAGGCTCAACTGGCCCACCTCGCCCCGCTCGTGCAGGTCGAGGAACAGGTCGACCAGGTCCGGGTCGAACTGGGTGCCCCGGCCCGCCCACAGCTGCTCGCGCGCCCGGTCCTCGCTCAACGCCGGCTGGTACGCCCGGTCCGAGCGCATCGCCGCCCAGGAGTCGCAGACCGCGATGATCCGTGCCTCCAGCCGGATGCCCGACCCGCCCAACCGGTCCGGGTACCCGGCGCCGTCGTACCGCTCGTGGTGCTGCCGGATGGTCTCGGCCACCGCGTCGAATCCCGGTACCAGCCGGGCCAGCCGGGCACCGTGGTCCGGATGCTGCCGCAGCAGCAGCCACTCCTCCTCGGTCAGCCGGGTCGGCTTGCTGAGGATGGCCTCGGGCACCACGATCTTGCCGATGTCGTGCAGCCGGCCGGCCAACTCCAGCCGCCACCGGATGGCCTCGTCCAGGCCGAGCCGGCCGGACATCATCGTCGCCCACCGGGAGACCGCGGTGCTGTGCTCCTGCGCGGAGAGCCAGAGGTCCACCTGATCGGCGACCTGGCGCAGGAAGTCAACCATGGGGGTCTGGTTAGCACCGGCCGGCGGGGCCGCCGGCGGTGCCGGCTCGCCGGAACCGGCACGGCCGCGCGCCTTGGCCCGGGACAGCTCCCGGTCCACCGCGGCGACCAGCTCCCCGGGGCCCTCGCCGTGGCTCGGGTAGCCCGCCGCGCCGATCGACACGGTGACCATGAGGTAGGTGCTCGACGACACCGTGACCGGGCTGCCGGTGAGCCGATCGGACAGCCGCGCGGACATCGCGGTCAGCTCGTCCGGGCACAGCCCCGGCGCCAGCAGTGCGAACTCCTCGCCGCCGTAGCGGGCGAGCACGTCGCCCGGCCGCGCCGCCTCGCGCAGCCGACGGGCGATCTCCACCAGCGCCCGGTCGCCCGCCGGATGGCCGTACCGGTCATTGACCGAATGGAAATTATCGATGTCGATGACGAACATGGCAACGGCCGACCCGGACCGCCGCGCCCGGGCCACTTCCAGCGCCAGCTGCGCCTCGACGAACTGGCGGGTGTGCAGCCCGGTCAGCGCGTCGGTGATGGCCGAGCGCCGCTGAGCGGCGACCAGCGCGGTGATCCGGGCGATGGTGAGCCCGAACAGCAGCAGGCAGGCCACGGCGGTGGCCGGGATGTCGCGGTACGCGTGGTTGGCGCACTCGACCACCAGCATCACCGGCGCGGTGAACGCGGTGGCGGACAGCGTGGCCACCCGGGTCGGCATTCCATGGGCGCCGCGCACGTGCGAGCGCTTGCCCAGCTTGCTCATTGTCGGGTGCAGCGCGGCCGCGCCCAGGCACAGGTCGGCGATCAGCCACACCGCGCCCAGCGCCCGGCCGGAGGCCTGCGCGCCGTGCAGCCGCTGGACCGAGAAGGCCGTGTCGGCCGCCAGCATCGCGAGCAGGTTGCCGCACAGCAGGACGAACGCGGCCGGACGCCGCCCGGCGCCGAGCATCAGCCGCACCGCCGCCCCGAGCAGCGCCAGATCCATCACCGAGTAGCCGACGGAGACGACCCGCGTGCTCAGCGACATCGCGAAGTGGGAGTGCGGCTCGACCAGGTACAGCCAGTACGGCAGCGCGGCCACCACCACGAGCACGCCGGCGTCCAGCAGCCCGGCCAGGTCCCGGCCCGGGATGCGGGACCGGATCAGCAGACCCAGTCCGAGCACCACCAACGGGTAGTGGGACAGGTACAGCAGGTAGGCAGCTTGTAGCAGCCCGGCGGAGCCGAGCAGGTGCGACGCGAAAAAGCTGGTGTCGGCGCCGGCGTAGACCAGTTGGCCGAGCCCGAGCATCAGCCAGGGCAGCCACTGCGGGGGCCGGTCGCGCCGCAGCCGGAACCCGAGGGCCACCGCCGCCGAGGCGCTGACCAGGCAGTACAGCACGACTTTCGCGCCCCGCAGCGGTCCGACCGCCGGCACCAGATAATAAGCAGCGGTCACGCCCAGCCCGACGATCAGGTAGGCGAGCCAACCGCGCGCCTTCGGCTCCATTGCCGCTTCCCCCACGGTCATCTGATCGAGTCAGGTCACCGTATCGCCGGCCCGCCCGCCCGCGTCATGACCCGACTGCCCTGCCTGTTTTAGATGTGGCGGACTATCGGGCCCCGGACGGCCCCCCGCGCGTCTCGGTACGTGCTAAACCGTAGACCACCCATCGACGGACGCCAAGCGGCGCCACGCTGCGCCAATCACCGCACTGCCCCAGTGACCGCGCTACCTCACTGACCGCGCTGACTCCGTCACCGCGCGGTCTCAGTCACCGCCGGCCGAGGGGCTCGCGCGTCCCGCCGCGGGTCCCTCGCTGATCTGAAGGGTGGCCGTACCGGTCCCGTTGGAGCCGCCGGACAGCTTGGCCCGGGCGACCGTTCCGGCCGGACAGCTGGAGGCCACCGGGTCGCGGCTTACCTTGACCCGGTATCCGCCGGCACGCAGCGTCGCCGTGGCCGAGGAGACCGACTTGCACGTCACGCTGCTCCCGCTCTGCTTGCCGAAGGCCAGCGTGCGCGGCGGCGCGGTGAAGTCCATGCCCGGCTTGCCAACCATCACGTCGTGCAGGGTCTCGCCCACGGCCGGGTTCACCACGTCGGCGTGCGGGTCCACGCCACCGACGTCGTGTTGCAGCCGGGTGGTCTGCGACCAGTCCGGGTCGGCGAGGATGCCGCCCACCGACAGCTGTTTGGTCATCGTTATCAGCGTCGCGGTCTGGTTACCATCGGTGGTTCCGGTCTTACCGGCGACCGGCTTGCCCACCATGTCCCGGATGTTCGCGGCGGTCGCGCCGTCGCACTGGTCGAACGCCGACTGGTCGCCGACCGGGCAGCGCATGGCGTCGACCGCGGCGCGCGACACGTCAACCGGCACCGCCTGGTGGCAGCGCGGGTTCGCGGCGTCCAGCTTGTGCCCGCCGAAGTCACTGATCGAGTCGACCGGCAGCGGCTCGCAGTACAGCCCGTCCGCGGCCAGCGAGGCGTAGGCGTTGGCCATGTCCAGCGGGGTCGTCGCGGACACACCGAGGGTGAAGGCACCCCACTGGCTGGCGTTCGCGGCGAGCGAGGCGTCGGAGGGCGCCCGGAACTGGATGCCCAGGCCCTTTGCCACGTTGACCGCGTTCTGCGCGCCGACCTTTTCCTCCATCGGCACCCAGTAGGTGTTCACCGAGCGCCCCAGTCCGGTCCACATGTTGCGTGGCCCGTTCATGTAGGGCGGGTTGTCGTTGACGGGGCAGTAGTGCGCGCCGTGGCACGACGCCGGGCTGCCCGGCTCGACCGGGTACTTCGACACGTACGGCGACGTGGTGTTGATGGTGTAGTTCAGCTTCACGCCCTGCTCCAGCGCCGCCACCATGGTGAACACCTTGAACGACGAGCCGGCCTGGTACCCGGCGAGGTCGGTGCCGCCGCTGATCAACGGGTTGGTCGTGTTGGGGCTGTTGCCTTTGATGCCCAGCCTGCCCTTGGCCGGGTCGGAGCTGGTCGTGTTGTGCGACTGGTCGTTGCTGAAGTTGCGGTTGGCGGCCATCAGCACGACGCGCCCGGTGCCCGGCTGCACGCCGGCGAGCATCAACGCGCTCGGATTGCTGCCGGTCTGGTCGTACTTCTCCACGTTTTTCTTGGCCGACGCCTGCGCACCCACGTCCAACGAGGTGACGATCGTGTAGCCGCCGGTCTTGAGTCGGATCTCCCGCTCGTACTCGTCGGCGCCGAACGCCGGCTGCTGCAACCACCAGCGGTAGAAGTAGTCGCAGAAAAAGCCCCAGCTGTTGTTGGCGACCAGAGTGCAGCCGTTGGGTGACACCCGGTCGACGAACTTCAGCGGCGTCTTGATGGCGGCCTGCCGCTGCGCCTCGCTGATGTAACCCATCTTCACCATGTTCACCAGCACGTAGTTGTCGCGCCGGTCGGTCGCCTGCTTGAGCCCGCCGGAGGTGGTCGGGTCGTAGGAGCTGGGCGCCTTGGGCAGCCCGGCCAGCAGCGCGGCCTGTCCCAGGGTCAGCGCGCTGGGCGCGATGCCGAAGTATGCCTCGGACGCGGCGTAGATGCCGAAGGCGCTGTTGCCGAACGGCACGAGGTTGAGGTAGCGCTCCAGGATCTGCTGCTTGGTCAGCTGCTTCTCCAGGGACAGCGCGTAGCGCATCTCGCGAATCTTGCGCTCGGGGGTGTCCGCGGTGGCGTCGACCACCTGCTGCGGGCTGGCGGCCGAGTACTCGACGGCCTGCCGCACGTACTGCATGGTCAGCGTCGACGCGCCCTGCTCGGTCTGGCCGGCCTGCTGGTCGGCCACGAGAGCCCGGGCCACACCCTTGATGTCCACGCCGTGGTGCTGGTAAAAACGCGTGTCCTCGGCGGCGACCATGGCCTCCTGCATCACCTTGGCCACCTGCGCGAGGGGCACGTCGCGCCGGTCCTCGTCGTAGAACGTGGAGATCAGCGTCTTGCCGTCGGACGCGTAGACGTAGCTGATCTGCGGCGACTGCTGCACCGTCAGCTGCGTGGGCAGGTCGTCGAAGCCGTCCGCGCCGGTCTTCGCCGCCAGGCCGGAGATGGCCACGACCGGGAACAGCGCGGCGGCGACCACGACCCCGGCGAGCAGACCGCACGCGATCAGCGCCGCGGCGTTCGAGAACAGGCTGTGGTCACGGTTGCGGGAGCGACGTCGCCGGAACACGCATCCAGAGTATGCGACCAACTGCGAGCGTTACGTCCCTCGTCGGGAGCAAACTCGCATCGATTCATGCAACATCAACGCAAAATCATCCATCAATTTTCCGGGTACTCGGACCCGGGCAGTTCCCGCTTGCGCCGCTTGCGTTCCTCTTTGCGGCGCTTCAGCTCGCCCTCGGTGGGTAGCCGCCTGACGTCCACGCCGCCCCAGAACGCCAGCCCGTTGACGGTGATGCGCGGCCCGCCCGTCTGCCCGGCGCCGGACGCCCGGTGGTCGAACCCGCCCATGATGCCGATGCCGTTGACGGTCACCATGGCATCCTCCGGCACGAGCACGCTGATCCCACCCATGAACGCGAACGCCCAGATGGTGATCTCGCCGTCGATCAGGCGCGCCTCGCGCAGGTCGACCTCGCCGCCGCCGAGCAGCGCGAAGCAGGAGAAGGTGCCGGGGGCGGCCCAGGCGCCCTTGCGCTGGAAGCCGCCCATTATCGCGACGGCCGCGCCCTTGGTGGTGGGTGAGCCCGGGGGCCGGACCGGGGCCGGGGCCGGCCCCGGCGCCTGGGGCACGGCGGGGGCCAGCCGCTCGCCGTGCGTGGGCAGGTCGGCGGTGACCGGCTCCAGCTCCGCGTAGGTGCGCGCGGCGTAGACGACGGCCAGCCGCTCGTCCAGCTCGTCCAGCGCGAGCCGGCCCTCCCCGGCCGCCCGGTGCAGGATCTCGGCGACCCGCTGGCGGTCCGCGTCGGACGCGCGCAGTTGCCCGCGGTCAGCGGTCCCGGCGCGACCGGGGGCGACGGCACCATCGGGAGCCGTGGCGCCACCGGAAGCCGCGGCGCCACCGGAAGCCGCGGTGCCGCCGGTGGGCTCGGCGCGGTTGGTGGGTTCGGCGCGGTCCGGGGTCTCAGCCATGCCGCTCAGGGTAGCGGCCTGCCGTCCCCGCTACGACCTGCCAGCAGGTGCAGCAACGCCTCGCCGTACGCCCGCTCCACGCTCTCGGCCGAGAACTCGCCGGCGAGCCCGCGCACCAGGTACCCGTCCGGGGCGCGCTCCAGCGCCGTGAACGCCAGGCCGAGCAGTTCGCGCAGCTGGTCCTCGCGCGGCAGCCACACGGCCTCGTCCTTGTCCAGGTCGTCCAGCGCCCGCTGGGTGGTGCCGTTGAACCCGATCACGGAGCCGTCGGGCACCTCGTACACCTGGATGGTCATGTTGCTGAGCACGAACAGCTCGTCGTCCATGTCGCGGTCCGGTACGGCGAACCAGTCGCCGGCGTTCGGCTGCCACACCAGTCCGGCGTCACGCAGCCGGATAGCGAGATCGAGGGGGATCATCTTCCCATCGTGCCCACCCTCGGACGCGACGGCCATTCTCGTCACGCGATCCGGCGTGGGTGCCGTGGGTGTCACGTCAGGGGCCGGCCCGCCGCGCGGACCGGCCCGACCGCTCACTCCTTCGACAGCCCGTCGATGCGGGCCATCTCGTCCTCGCTCAGCGAGAAGCCGAACAGGTCGAAGTTCTCCTTGATCCGACCAGGGTTCGCGGACTTCGGGATCACCGGGATGCCGTGCTGGACGTGCCAGCGCAGCACCACCTGCGGCACCGTCACCTGGTGCCCATCGGCGATCTCCACCAGTAACCGGTCCCGCAGGTGGGTGCCCTTGAGCGGGCTATACCCCTCCACGACCACCCCGCGGTCCCGGCTGTCGGCCAACCGGCCCGGGTCGTGCTGGGCGGGGCTCCACGGGATCTGGTTGACCGCCGGCGGCTGCCCGGTCGCCTCGATCAGCTCGTCGATCTGGTCGGTGCGGTAGTTGCTGACGCCGATCGCCCGGACCAGCCCCCTGTCCCGCACCGCCAGGAACTCCCGCCACATCGGGGGGGCCGCCCGGCCCGCCGGGGGCCAGTGCACCAGCCACAGGTCGACGTAGTCCACGCCCAGCGCGTTCAGGCTGGCCGTGATCGCCTCCCGCTCCCGACCGGCGGCGCTCGGCGGCGCCTTGGTGGTGATGAAGACCTCGCCGCGGGCCAGCCCGGTGTCCCGCAGGGCACGGCCGACCTCCTGCTCGTTGCCGTAGTTCGTCGCCGTGTCGATGTGCCGGTACCCGGACTCGAGCGCCTGCCGGACCGCCTGGTAGGCCTGCTCACCGCCCAGCTGCCAGGTCCCGAAACCGACGATCGGCATTGATACGTCGCCAGCCAGCGTCACCGCCGGCATCTCCCCTGCCTCCATGCGAACATTGTCCCCAACCATGAACGGGCGAAACGATCGGCTCCGCCTGACACGCTTAGCCAATGTTGGACAGTCAGCCGCCCTCGCCGGAGACCACCACGGAGGCCGGGCGCAGCTGGCGGTCCCCGTCGCCGTACCCGGGCCGCAGCACCCGCAGCACCACCCCTGGCGGTTGGTCGGCGGGGCACTCCACGCTCAGCGCCTCGTGGGTGACCGGATCGAACGGGACCCCGATCTCGTCGTGGCGCGGGTAGCCGAGTTCGGACAGCACCGCGACGGCCTGGTCACGGATCGCCCGTACCCCCTCCACGACGCCGCCCTCGCCGCTGCCGGCGTGCGCCACGGCGAGATCGAGGTTGTCCACCACCGGTAGCCACGCCGCGACCACCTGGCACCGCTCGTTGGCCTGATCCCGGGCCATCTGGCGGTCGTAGCGCCGGCGCAAATTGTCCAGATCGGACATGGCCCGGCGCCACCGCTGTTCGATATCCGACAGTTGCTCGAGCCCCGGCGGGGCGCCGGAGGGCATCCGCGGCCCCGCGGTCCCGGCCGTCTCCTCCCGCCGTGGACCCGACAGCGGGACGCCACCGGGCTCGGGCTGGCTGCTGGGGTTCACCGCGCCTGGGGCCCCGCGTCGGTGTTCACGTCGATCACGTCGTCGCCCACCAGCCGGTCCGGGGCGCCCATCCGGACCCTGGAGCCGAGGGTGACCAACCCCTTGGCGATCTCGCGCAGCTCGGTGTTCATCGACTCGATCTGCTCCAGCGGCGCCTGGTCCTCCATCGCCTGCCGGGCCTGAGCCAACAGCGTCTCGCTGCGCGCCTTCTCGTGTACGGGTACGTCGTCCTCCAGCTCGTCCAGCCGGCGTTCGACCAGGTACGCGACGGACTCCAGCTCGTTGCGCATGTCGATGAGCCGGCGCATCCGCCCGTCCTCGTCGCGGTTGCGGTTCGCGTCGGTCACCATGCGGTCCACCTCGACCCGGTTCAGATCCGTGGTCCTCGTGATGGTGATGTCCTGCGCCGACCCGGTGTGCGTGTCCTTGGCCGCCACGGTGAGCATGCCGTTGACATCGATGTCGAACGTGACCTCGATCTGGGGTACGCCGCGCTGGGCCGGCCGGATGTCCTCCAGCAGGAACCGGCCGATCAGCCGGTTGTCCGACGCGCGTTCCCGCTCCCCCTGCAGCACCACGATGGACACCGCCGACTGGTTGTCCTCGGCGGTGGAGAACACCTCGCTGTGCCGCACCGGAATGGTGGTGTTGCGCTCGATCAGCCTGGTCATCACGCCGCCGAGCGTCTCCAGCCCGAGCGAGAGCGGGATGACATCCAGCAGCACCACGTCCGGGCCCTGCCCGGTCAGCACCGCGGCCTGGATCGCCGCGCCCATCGCCACTACCTCGTCCGGATTCACGCTCATGTTCGGTTTCCGGCCGCCGGTCAGCTTCCTGACCAGCGCCTGCACCGCCGGCATCCGGGTGGAACCGCCGACCAGGATGACCTCGTCGAGCTGGTTGGGGCCGAGCCCGGCGTCGCTCAACGCCTGCCGAACCGGCTCCACGCACCGGTCGAGCAGGTCGCGGGTCAGCTCCTCGAACCCGTCCCGGGTGACGGTCTCGCACAGGTGCTTCGGGCCGTCCCCGCCGGAGGCGATGAAGGGCAGGTTGACCTGGGTGTGCGACACCGAACTCAGCTCGACCTTGGCCGCCTCCGCGGCCTCGAACAGCCGCTGCCGCGACTGCGGGTTCTCGCGCAGGTCGATGCCGTGTTCGCGCTGGAACCCGGCGGCCAGGTGGTCGACCAGCCGGCGGTCGAAGTCGTCGCCGCCCAGGTGCGTGTCGCCGGCCGTGGCCCGCACCTCCACCACGCCCTCGCCGACGTCGAGCACGCTCACGTCGAAGGTGCCGCCGCCCAGGTCGAATACGAGCACCGTCTCGTTCTGCCGCTTGTCCACCCCGTAGGCCAGGGCGGCGGCGGTCGGCTCGTTGATGATGCGCAGCACGTCGAGCCCGGCGATGCGGCCGGCCTCCTTGGTGGCCGCGCGCTGCACGTCGTTGAAGTACGCCGGCACCGTGATCACGGCCTGGGTGACCTGCTCGCCGAGGTACCGGCTGGCGTCCTCGACGAGCTTGCCGAGGATCTGCGCGCTGATCTCCTCCGGGGCGTACTGGTCGCCGTGGATGTCGAACCGCGCCATCCCTTCCGGCCCCGGTACGACGGTGAAGGCCACCGTCTGCGACTCCTCGGAGATCTCCTCGTAGCGCCGGCCGACGAACCGCTTGGCGGAGAACGCGGTACCACCGGGATTGAGGATTGCCTGGCGCCGGGCCAGCTGCCCGACCAGGCGCTCGCCGTCGGTGAAGGCGACCACCGAGGGGGTCGTACGGGAGCCCTCGGCGCTCACGATCACCATCGGCGACCCGCCCTCGACGAGGGAGATCACGGAGTTCGTGGTCCCGAGGTCGATACCGACTGCCTTGACCATCCCTGCGTGCAACCTCCCCCGTGTCCCGCTCGGGCCACCTCGGCGGGCGAACGTCTTCCGTAGCGCCACGATCTGCACTAGCCGGGTGATCCCGGTTCGCCCGCCGCGGATGAACGTCCTCGCCCGGTGCCGGTTTGCGCCGCCGCGCCGGGGATAACGCAAGAGTTGGTTGTTCGAGGTCTCCACGGGGGTGGGACGGGTGCCTCAAGATCACCCGGAGGTCAATTTCACCAACAGCGTCGGTAACATTGGCATTGCTGACAATACCGACATCGCTGGTGAAACCGCAGGTCATCCGGTCGTTGACGACGACGCCGCTCGCCTGGCGGGCGCCGTCGGCGCCGAGCCGCTGCTGGTCTCCAAGCTCGCCATGCCGCCGCTGCCCGGTAGCCTGGTCAACCGGTCTAGGCTGCACAACCTGCTCGACGCCGGAACCCGCGGCCCGCTGACCGTACTGGTGGCGCCGGCGGGTTGGGGCAAGACGGTGCTGCTGAGCACCTGGGGACGGGAACGCGGCGGCACCGGCTGGCTGTCGCTCGAACCCGACGACGCGGGCGAGCGGTTCTGGTGTTACCTCAACGCCGCCCTGGACTCGGCCGGGGTACCCGGACCGCTGCCGGTACCCGGGTCGAGCGGGTACCTCACCGAGCTGGCCGGGGCGCTGTCCGGCCTGGCCGAGCCGGCGGTACTGGTGCTCGACGACTTCCACCACGTCCAGGACGCCGGCGTGATGTCCGGGTTGGAGTTCCTGCTGCGCCACGCGGCCAGCGGACTGCGGCTGATCCTCGCCACCCGGGTCGACCCGGCGCTGCCGCTGCACCGGCTGCGCCTGCGCGACGAGCTGACCGAGGTGCGCGCCGCCGAGCTGTCGTTCACCGCCGCCGAGACCGCGCGGCTGCTGGGTGAGCAGGAGCTGGCGCTGCCGGGCCCCGCCCTCGACGCGCTGCAGGCACACACCGAGGGCTGGCCGGCCGGGGTACGGCTCGCCGCGCTGTCCCTGCGGGAGCACCCGGACCCGGCCAGGTTCGCC
This sequence comes from Rugosimonospora acidiphila, assembly GCF_039543385.1. Lineage (NCBI taxonomy): Bacteria > Bacillati > Actinomycetota > Actinomycetes > Micromonosporales > Micromonosporaceae > Rugosimonospora > Rugosimonospora acidiphila. The sequence continues at coordinate 252,999 of NZ_BAABJQ010000010.1, read as the reverse complement.
GGCCACTTCGCCGGGGACGACCCGACCGTCACCGAGTACCTGATCGGTGAGGTGTTCGAGGACCAGTCCCCCGGCATCCAGGACGCGATGGTGGACACCTCGATCCTGCAAGGGTTGTGCGGCGGGCTGGTCGAGGCGCTGACCGGGCGCGACGACGGCGACCAGGTGCTCGCCGAGCTGTCCCGGACCAACACGTTCGTGGTGCCGCTGGACTCCCGGCCGTCGTGGTACCGGTACCACCGGATGTTCGGGGAACTGCTGCGCGCCCGGCTGCACCGGCAGGCGCCCGAGCGCATCGCCGACCTGCACCGGCGGGCGGCCCGCTGGCACGCCGGGCAGGATCAGCCGGTGGACGCCCTGCGCCACGCGCTGGCCGCGCAGGACTGGGGATACGCCACCGGGCTGCTCGTCGGCAACTGGCACCACCTGGCCCGGTACGGGCACGACGAGCAGCTGCCCGCGCCCATGCCGCCGCCGCCGGCCGACGCCATCCGGGCCGACCCGGAGTTGGCCCTGGCGTACGCCGCCGAACGGTTGGACCTGCGCGACCTGGACACCGCCGAGGGGTACCTGCGGCTGGCCGACGGGCACCGCCACCTGCTCGACGAGGACCGCCGGGACCGGTTCGCGCTGATCACGACGGCGCTGCGGCTGGCACAGGCCCAGCAGCGCGGCGACGCTGCGCAGACCCGGCGCGCGGCGCTCGCCATGCTCGACCTGCTCGGCCCGGTCGCCCCTGTCGGGTCGGTCGCCCCGATCGGATCGGTCGGACCGATCGGGTCGGTCGGACCGATCGGGTCGGTCGGACCGATCGGGTCGGTCGGACCGGACGGCGCACTCGGGCAGGACGGCGCACTCGGGCCGGACGGCGCACTCGGGCCGGACGGCGCACTCGGGCCGGACGGCGCGGACGGGCCGAACGGCGCGGACGAGCCGACCGCGACCGGGGCCGGAACGACCGCCGGAGCGGGAACGGTTGGCGGGGCCGGAACTGTTGGCGGAGCGGGAACTGTTGGCCGGGCCGGAACTGTTGGCGGGGCGGGGGGTTCGGCCGAGGCCGGGCCGGCCGCGATCGCGCTGGCCGCGCTCGGTACCGCAGAGCTGACCGCCGCCGACCTGAACGCGGCCGAGGCCGCCCTGCGCACCGGCCTCGCCCACGCCGAGGCCGCCGGGCTGTCCTGCCCCCGGCTCGTGTGCGCCAGCACCCTCGCGTTCGTCCAGGCGGTACGCGGCGAGTTGCGCGCCGCCCAGCGCACCGCGCAGGATGCCATCGCCCTGCCGCCCTGCCCCGGCCAGTCCCGGGCGGTGCACCGCGGCTACGCGTACCTGGCGCTGGCTCTGGTGGACATCCAGCGGGACCGGCTGGGCCGCGCCCGTTCCGAGGTGGACTTCGCGGCCGGCGCGTGCGAGCCGGGTTCGGAGCCGGTGCTGGCCGGCTGCGTGGCGGTGGTCTCCGCGCAGCTGCTGCACGAGCAGGGCGAGCTGGCCAAGGGGTACGAGGTGCTGTCGGCCGGGCGGCGCGATCTGGCCGACCGGCCACCGTCGGCGTTCCTGGAGCAGTGGTTCGCGGCGGTCGAGGCCGACCTGCGCACGGCCCACGGCGACGCCGAGACGGTACGGCGGCTGCTCGCCCACACCCCCTCCGGCGGACCGTCCCGCCCGCCGCAGCCGGGGGCTCTCCAGCACGGGGCCACTCAGCTCGGCACCGCCCAGCACGGGACCACTCAGCTCGGCACCGCCCAGCACGGAACCGCCCAGCACGGGCCGGTGCGGCATGGATCCGGCGCGCCGCCGGGCGCCACCCGGCAGGTGTCGGCCGCGCCCGGGGCCGCCGGGCAGCAGGGGCCGGCCCCCGCCCCGGCGCGCGACCCCGCGCTGGCGGTCGCCCGGGCCCACGCGTACCTGCGCGACGGCGATCCGGCGGCCGCGCTGCGCACGCTGCACGGCTGGCACGAGGAGGCCGGCGCGCCGCTGCCGGTCCGGCTGTCCGCCGGGCTGGTCGAGGCGCTCGCCACCCGCCGGGCCGGCGACACCCGCCGGGCCAGCCGGACGCTGGAACAGGTGCTGCGGCTGGCCGAGCCCGAGGGCTACCGGCGGGTGTTCACCCGGGCCGGCGCGTCCGCGCGGGAGTTGCTCATCGAGCACCTGGACTCGGGCACGGCCTGCTGGTCACTGGTGAACGAGCTGGTCGCGGCCGGCGAACGGCCGGCGCCGGCCGACCCGGGCGCGGCGGCGCCGGCCACCCTGGCCGAACCGCTCACCGAGCGCGAGCTGACCGTGCTGCGGTACCTGCAGAGCATCCTGTCGAACACCGAGATCGCCGTGGAGATGTCCCTGTCGGTGAACACGGTCAAGACGCATGTCCGCAACATCTACCGCAAACTGGACGCCGCGCGCCGCCGGGACGCGGTTCGCCGGGCTCGCGAACTGCACCTGCTGTGACGGTTCACCGCGTGAGGGTGAGGGGACCTCACCCGGTACGGCGCAACGATCGGCGGGTAGGCGTCAGGAAGGGTATCCGCAGATGACCGGCCCATCGGTGACTCGTACCGACGACCAGATCCAACGGGATGTCCTGGAGGAGTTCAGCTGGGACGCCCGGGTCCAGCCCAACGAGATCGGCGTGACCGTCAACGACGGCGTGGTGGCCCTGACCGGCTGGGTGGACAACTACGGCAAGAAGTGGACCGCCGAGCGCACCGCGCACCGCGTCAACGGCGTGCGGGCGGTGGCCAACGACATCGAGGTCAGGCTGCCCAGCTCCGCCGAGCGCACCGACGCCGACATCGCCGGCGCGGCCACCCGGGCCCTGGAGTGGGACGCCTTCGTGCCGATCGAGCGGCTCGACATCACCGTGGCTCGCGGCTGGGTGACGGTCAAGGGCGAGGTCGAGTGGGAGTACCAGCGCCGCTCGGCGGAGCGGGCCGTACGCCGGCTCTCCGGCGTGCGCGGCGTGACCAACCTGGTCACGGTACGGCCCCGCATCCAGCCCTCCGCGGGGGAGCTGCGCCAGCGCATCGAGGACGCGCTGAGCCGCAACGCGGAGACCGACGCCGAGCAGGTCAACGTCGACGTCGAGACCGACAAGGTGATTCTGCGGGGTTCGGTGCGCTCGTGGGTCGAGAAGCAGGAGGCCGAGCGGGTGGCCTGGTCCGCCCCCGGGGTGACGTCGGTGGACAACCGGATCGCCGTCACGCTCTGACCCACCATGATCACGGCCGGCTCGTCAACGGGGGACGGGCCGGCCGACCTCATCCCTGACCGGCGTCGGGCAGGCCCGGCCGGACCGCACGGGGCGGGATCAGAAACCGCTCCCCCGCCCTCCCCTCTTCGCCTAAGGTCGCTGGGATGAGACCTGTGGCGCTGGTGACCGGGGTCGGACGACGGGTCGGCATCGGCGCGGCCATCGTGGCCCGGCTGGCCGCCGAGGGCTGGGACATCGGTTACTCGTACTGGCGGCCGTACGACCAGCGGATGGTCTGGGGCGCCGACGACGAGGCCCCCGAACGGATCGAGCACCAGCTCGCCGAGCTGGGCGCGCGCGGTCACGGTGCGCCCGCCGACCTGACCGACCCCGAGGCCCCGGCCCGCCTCCTGGACGAGGTGGTCGGCGCGCTCGGCCCGGTCCGGGCGCTGGTCATGGCGCACTGCGAGTCGGTGGATTCCGGCCTGCTGAACACCAGCCTGGAGAGCTTCGACCGGCACTTCGCGGTCAACACCCGGGCCTCCTGGCTGCTCATCCGCGAGTTCGCCCGGCGCTACCGGGAGCCCTTCGGCGCCGGGCGCATCATCGCGCTGACCAGCGATCACACGGTCGACAACCTGCCGTACGGGGCCAGCAAGGGCGCGCTGGACCGGATCACCATCGCGGCCGCGAAGGAGCTGCGCCACCTGGGCGTGACCGCCAACGTCATCAATCCGGGCCCGGTCGACACCGGCTGGATGACCCCGGAGTTGATCAAACGCTTCACCGAGGCGACCCCGCTGGGTCGGCTGGGCGAGCCGGTGGACTGCGCCAACCTCGTCGCGTTCCTCTGCTCGCCGCAGGGCGGCTGGGTCAACGGCCAACTGCTGTACAGCAACGGCGGGCTGTAGCCCGCGCGGCGATCACCGGGCGGCGCTCATCACGCGGCGCCGCTCACCATCGCCAGCAGCTTGGTGACCGTGTTCCAGTTGCGGGTGGTCGACACCCGGTCGATCCGCTTGTCCCAGAAGTTCACCGGAATCCGGCTGTTGCTGAACCCGTTGGGCAGCCACACGTAGACCTCCCGGCCGGCCAGCCGGAACTCGTCGGGGGCGAAGTCGGCCGGGTCGGTGTCGGCGAACCGGGCCGGATCCACCGGCCCGTCCAGGAAGGTCACCGCCAACTTGGCACCCTCGGTGGCCTTGTCCGGGAACGGGTTGGCCGCCACGACGGCGGCCAGCTCGTCGGCGGTGCGGATGACGCAGCCGATGTCCATGCCCAGCTCCGCGGCCAGCCGGTCGGTGATCTCCGCGGAGAGCTTGTCCGGTTTGCGGCTAGCGGCGCCGAACACCGCGTTGCCGCTCTGCAGCAGCGTGCGCACGTCCTGGTAGCCGAGGCCGGACAGCAGGGCACGCAGGTCCTGCATGGTGACCCGGCGGTTCGAGCCGAGATTGATGCCGCGCAGCATGACCGCGTATCTGACCACGCCCGATTAGACCATCCCGGGAAGTGTCGGCGGGCACCCGTAGGATGGCGCACCGTGACCACCACCGTGACCGCCTCCATTAATCAGCAGATCGCCACCGAGCTCGGCGTCCGGGAAGGACAGGTCCGGGCGGCCGTGGATCTGCTCGACGGCGGAGCGACCGTGCCGTTCGTCGCTCGGTACCGCAAGGAAGCCACCGGCGCCCTCGATGACGCGCAGCTGCGCACCCTCGAGGAGCGACTGGGTTACCTGCGGGAGCTGGAGGAGCGGCGCACCGCGATCATCGAGTCGATCCGCGGCCAGGGCAAGCTCGACGACGCCCTGCTGGGCCAGATCATGGCGGCCGACTCGAAGGCTCGGCTCGAGGACATCTACCTGCCCTACAAGCCCAAGCGGCGGACCAAGGCGCAGATCGCCCGGGAGGCCGGCCTGGAGCCGCTGGCCGACGCGCTGCTCGCCGATCCGGGCCTCGATCCGCAGGCCACCGCCGGCGGATATGTCGACGCCGACAAGGGCGTGGCCGACGCGGCCGCCGCGCTGGAGGGCGCCCGGGCCATTCTGACCGAGCGGTTCGCCGAGGACGCCGACCTGATCGGCGCGCTGCGCGAGCAGATGTGGTCGCGGGGCCGGATGGTGTCCAAGGTGCGCGAGGGCAAGGAGGACACGGGGGCCAAGTTCTCCGACTACTTCGACTTCTCCGAGCCACTGACCACGCTGCCCTCGCACCGCATCCTGGCGCTGTTCCGGGGCGAGAAGGAGGAGGCGCTCGACCTGGTCATGGAGCCCGAGGAGCCGGTGGACGGGCCGAGCAGCTACGAGCGGAACATCGCCGCGCAGTTCGGCATCTCGGACGCCGGCCGGCCCGCCGACCGATGGCTGGTGGAGACCGTGCGCTGGGCCTGGCGCACCCGCGTCCTCGGGCACCTGTCGATCGACCTGCGGATGCGGCTGCGCCAGGCGGCCGAGGACGAGGCCGTCCGGGTGTTCGCCGCCAACCTGCGCGACCTGCTGCTCGCCGCGCCGGCCGGGGCGCGCACCACGATGGGCCTGGACCCGGGCTTCCGCACCGGGGTGAAGGTCGCGGTCGTCGACGCGACCGGCAAGGTGGTCGCCACCGAGACCATCTACCCGCACGTACCGCAGCGCCGCTGGGACGAGTCGATCGCCACCCTGGCCCGGCTGGCCCACGCACACGGCGTCGAGCTCATCGCGATCGGCAACGGCACCGCCTCCCGGGAGACCGACAAGCTGGCCACCGATCTGATCGCCGCGCACACCGACCTGAGCCTGACCAAGGTGATGGTGTCCGAGGCCGGCGCCTCGGTGTATTCGGCCTCCGCGTACGCCTCGCAGGAGTTGCCCGGCATGGACGTGTCGCTGCGCGGGGCGGTCTCCATCGCCCGCCGGCTCCAGGATCCGCTGGCCGAGCTGGTCAAGATCGACCCTAAGTCGATCGGCGTGGGCCAATACCAGCACGACCTGGCCGAGAGCAAGCTCGCCAAGTCGCTGGACGCGGTGGTGGAGGACTGCGTCAACGCGGTCGGCGTGGACGTGAACACCGCCTCCGCGCCGCTGCTGACCCGGGTGTCCGGCGTCGGCTCCGGGCTGGCCGGCAGCATCGTGGCGCACCGGGACGCCAACGGGCCGTTCCGGTCCCGCCAGGCGCTCCTGCAGGTCTCCAGGCTCGGCCCCAAGGCGTTCGAGCAGTGCGCCGGGTTCCTGCGCATCCGCGGCGGCGACGACCCGCTCGACGCCTCCAGCGTGCACCCCGAGGCATATCCGGTGGTGCGCCGGATCATCGACGCCACCAGCACCGACATCACCTCGTTGATCGGCAACACGGCGCTGCTGCGCAAGATCAAACCCACCGACTTCGTGGACGACACCTTCGGCCTGCCCACCGTCAGCGACATCCTCGGCGAGCTGGACAAGCCGGGCCGCGACCCGCGCCCGGCCTTCAAGACCGCCGTGTTCGCCGACGGCGTGGAGACCCTCGCCGACCTCAAGCCCGGCATGCAGCTGGAGGGCGTGGTCACCAACGTGGCCGCGTTCGGCGCGTTCGTCGACATCGGGGTGCACCAGGACGGGCTGGTCCACGTGTCCGCGATGTCGAAGAATTTCGTGAAAGATCCGCGTGATGTGGTCAAGCCGGGCAACATCGTACGGGTGAAGGTGCTCGACGTGGACATCGCGCGCAAGCGCATCTCGCTGACGCTGCGGCTGGACGAGCCGCTGGACGCCGCCGGGGGCGCGCCGGGTGGCGGAGGCGCTCCCGGCGCCCCCGGCGGGGGCGGCGCCCCTGGTACGGGTGCCGGTCAGGGTGGCTCCGGTGACGGGCCGGAGCGGCGGCGCTCGGGGCGCTCGGGCAGCCGTTCGGGCGGTTCCCGCGGCGGCACCGGAGGCTCCAGCGGAGCCAAGGGCGGTGCCCCCGGCGGCTCCAGTGGCGGCTCAGGCGGCTCGGGTGGCTCGGGCGGCTCCGGGGGCGGCGGAGGTTCGCGCGCCTTCAACACCGCCATGGCCGACGCACTGCGCCGCGCCGGCCTCGTGGACAAGGGCCGCGACCGCCGCTGACCCACGCCTGAAACGTGAGATCTTGGTGGGTTTTCCCGCGCGGGGAAACCCACCAAGATTCGGAAGTCATCCGGGGCGGTGCGGGCGGATCAGGCGACGACGGCCTTGCGGGGTCGCTGGAAGTACCGCTGGCCGGTCAGCGCGCCGATGAACTCCTCCAGGAAGTCGGCGCCGGCCGGCCCGTTCTCAGTCTGGATTACCACCCCGGCCCCGGCACCGTCCGGGGCCGGTGCGCCGTCCGCGCCCGGCAGTCCCGCCCGCCGCAGCAGGCTCACCCCCTCGGCCACCGCGCCGATCGGCTTGGCGTGCAGGTATGCCTCGGCCACGAAGTGCACCGCGTACCCGTCCTCGACCAGCGCCGCCGCGCTGTCCTCGCCGCCGGCGATCACCACGGCGTCGTAGAGCACCGAGGCCATCGTGTTCAGCGCCTTCGCCTCCGGTAGTTCGAGCGTGTCCTGGTTGTTGGTGCGCAGCGGGCCGGCCGCCGGCGCGAGCAGGTCGGCCTTCGCGCCCCGCTGGTCGAGCGCCTGGCACAGCCGGGACAGGCCGACCTCCTCCACGCCCGGGGCGGCGAGGATCGCCACGCGCCGGCCGAGGACTCCCTCACCGGTCCGCGCGGTCAGGCTCAGCGCCGGGGAGCTGCGCCCGTGGTTCTCGCCGACCGGTGCGGGCTCGTCCACGCCGATGCCGGCGGCGACGGCCACTGCCAACTGGTGATCGATCTGCTCCAGGTGGTCGACCAGCCGCTTCCGGACGTCCATCCGGTCGCACTTGCCCAACTCGAACCGGTACGCCTCGATGATGTGCGAGCGCTCCCAGTCCGACATGCTGTTCCAGAACAGCGTCGCCTGGCTGTAGTGGTCGGCGAAGGTCTCGCTGCGGCGCCGGATCTTGTGCCCGTCCACCCGCTCCGGGAAGTGCCGGAACCCGTCGCCCCCCGGTACCACCGGGCAGCCGCCGCCGAGCGTGTTCGGGTGGTAGTTGCCCTCCCCCATCGGGATCTCGTGCTGGCCGAACCCGTCCTGCTGGTGGTGATGCACCGGAGCCAGCGGCCGGTTGACCGGTAGCTGCGCGAAGTTGGGCCCACCGAGCCGGGTCAGCTGGGTGTCCAGGTACGAGAACAGCCGCGCCTGCAGCAGCGGATCGTCGGTGAAGTCGATGCCGGGCACCACGTTGCCGACGCAGAACGCTACCTGTTCGGTCTCGGCGAAGAAGTTGTCCGGGTTGCGGTTGAGCACCAGCTTCCCGACCGGGGTGACCGGAACCAGCTCCTCCGGGATGATCTTCGTCGGGTCCAGCAAGTCCCAGTCGAAGTCGAACTCCCGGTCCTCCGGGATGAACTGCAGCCCGAGCTCGTACTCGGGCAGCGCCCCGGACTCGATGGACTCCCACAGGTCGCGCCGGTTGAAGTCCGGGTCCACGCCGGCGATCTTCTGCGCCTCGTTCCAGACCAGGGAGTGCGTGCCGAGCACCGGGGTCCAGTGGAACTTCACGAACGTGTTCCCGCCCTGCGCGTTGACCAGCCGGAAGGTGTGCACCCCGAAGCCCTGCATGGTGCGGAAGCTGCGCGGGATGGCCCGGTCGGACATCAGCCACATGACGTGGTGCATGGTCTCCGGCTGCTGGGATACGAAGTCCCAGAAGCTGTCGTGCGCGGAGGCGCCCTGCGGGATCTCGTTGCGGGGCTGGGGCTTGACCGCGTGGATGACGTCGGGGAACTTGATCCCGTCCTGGATGAAGAACACCGGCATGTTGTTGCCGACCAGGTCGAAGTTGCCCTGGCCGGTGTAGAACTTCGTGGCGAAGCCACGCACGTCCCGCACGGTGTCAGCGGAGCCGCGCGAGCCCTGGACCGTGGAGAACCTGACGAACACCGGGGTATGCAGCGACGGGTCGCACAGGAACTCGGCGGTGGTGTACCGGGCCAGCGACTCGTAGACCTGGAAGTAGCCGTACGCGCCCGAGCCCCGGGCGTGTACCACCCGTTCGGGGATCCGCTCGTGGTCGAAGCGCATCACCTTCTCGCGGAGGTGGAAGTCCTCCAGCAGGCTGGGGCCCCGCGTGCCAGCGTGCAGCGAGTTGTCGGTGTCCTCGACCGGGATGCCCTGATCGGTGGTGAGCCTGGTGTCGGCGTGATCGACCCGCGCCGAGGCGAGTTGTTGATCTTTGTCGTCGCGCCGGAGTTCGGTCACGGGGCCCTCCTGAGGTCGTTCGTCGTGCGCCCTTACCCGCGCCGCCCACCCGGCAAACGGGACAGGTTGGGGCGCTGCGCTCAGACACCATCGTTCCGGACGCGCGGGAAGGCTTTCGCGTCAACGGCCGTTGACCTACATTCATTGGCGTGACCGACACCGCCAGAGGCCGCCGCTCCGACGCCACCCGGGCCGCCATCCTGTCCGCGGCGAGGGAGCGGTTCGCCGCCGGCGGGTACGAGCGGGCCACCATCCGGGCGATCGCGGCGGACGCCGGCATCGACCCGGCCATGGTGATGCGCTATTACGGCAGCAAGGAGCGGCTGTTCGCCGCCGCCGCCGAGTTCGACCTGCGGCTGCCGGACTTGTCCGGGGTACCGGTCGAGACCGTCGGCCAGGTGCTCGTCCGGCACATGCTCGAACGCTGGGAGTCGGACGAGACGCTGACCGCGCTGCTGCGCGCCGGGGCGACCAACGAGGCGGCGGCCGAGCGGATGAGAGAGATCTTCTCGGCCCAGGTCGGGCCGGTGCTCGCCCCGCTGTGCCCGGATCCGGCACAGGTACCGGTCCGGATCGCCCTGGTCAGCTCCCAGGTGCTCGGGCTGGCCCTGGCGCGGTACGTGCTGCGGCTCGCGCCGATCGCGCAGCTGTCCCACGACGAGGTGGTGGCCTGGCTGGCCCCGACCATCCAGCGGTACCTGCTGGACCGCTGAGCCCGCCCGCGCGGGGCAACCGGCACGCGGCGCTCACCGTCACGGGAACCGGCGGGGTCGCGCAAGATCGATACACTGCCCGGTGTGCGCACCGTTACCGTTTTCGCACCGGATTCGACGTCCTGGCGGGTACGCGTGGTCTGGCAGCCCCGGTGGCGACCGCTGGCCCGCCGGTTCGGCGGCTGGCGGCGCACGCGCAAGCGGTCCGAGCCCACCCCGGCCCGCGCCGGCTCCGGCGGCGCCGCGAGCCTGAACGACCTCAGCGGCCCGGCCGAACTCGCCCAGGACGTCGCCAGGGCGGGCGGGGGCGGAGGCGGGGGCGGAGGCTGGTTCGACAATCTGGCCGACGATCTCCTGATCGGGATCCTGGTGATCATCGGGCTCATCCTGTTCGGCTTCCTGTTCTGGTGGCTGCTCCTGCCCCTCCTGCTGCTGGTCGTGGACGTGGTGGTCGTGGTGTGCCTGGCCGCGGTCGCGATCCCGGCCCGGGTCCTGCTGCGCCGCCCGTGGACCGTGGAGGCCAGGTGCGACCGGACGGGAAAGCGGCACCGGACCGACGTCGTCGGCTGGCGGGCGGCGCTGCGCGCCCGGGACCGGATCGCCGACCAGCTGCGCCTCGGGCAGTTTTCCCCGGTGCCGCCCGGGGATCGGGCGGCACCGCGCGAAATTCCTAGCGAGACACCGACGTCACCAGCTTGAGCAGCGCCTCGGCGAACTCGGCCGGCCGCTCGACGTGCGGTGAGTGCCCGCAGCCGTCATAGACGATCTCGGTGTACGTGCCGCCCGCCGACGCGTACCCGTCGAGCACCGCCCGGGTCTGCGCCACCATCGGCTGCGGGGGGCACTGCTCGTCCCCGGGCCAGCCGGGCACCGCGCCGAGCTTGCCGAGGTAGGCCAGGTCGAACAGGGAGGTGTCCGAGACGATCGCGTCGGCGGCGCCGTGCACCCAGACGATCGGGGGCTTCACCGCCAGCCCGATCAGGTCCTCGGCCGTCCGGAACCACCTCGGCGAGATCGCGTTCGTCACCCCCCGGGTACCCGGGGCCGAGCCCGGCCAGTTCGGGCTCTCCACCCCGTCGCCGGGATAGTTGTCCGTGCCGACCAGGGTGGACAGCACCGTGTCCAGTAGCGCCTCCTCGTCGGCACCCAGGCTGGCCGGGTCCGCGACGTAGGAGGCGCGCAGGACGTTGCGCGGGCTGGTCGGTTCGTCGTCGCCGCGATCGCCCCGGGCCAGCCGGGCGACGAAGTCCGGGCTGACCGACCCGCCGCCGGTACCGGCGAAGTCGGGCGTGGTCGGGGTGCCCCGCTCGTCCCGGGTGCCGCCGAACCCGTACGGCGACACGGGCGCCTCCAGCAGCAGCCCGGCCACCCGGTCGGGGTGGTCGATGGCCAGCTGCATGGCCACGCCGCCGCCGATCGAGTGCCCGACCACCACCGGGCTGGAGCCGGCCGCCCACAACCCCGGGGCGTCCAGCAGCGCGGCGACGTCGTCGGCGAAGTCCCGCAGCCCACGGGTGGCGTCCACCGGAGCGGGGTCGGTCGCACCGTACCCGCGCAGGTCCGGCGCGACGACGCGCAGCGAGTCGGGCAGCCGGCGCAGCAGCGGAAGCCAGTACCCGGCGCTGGAGCAGTTGCCGTGGACCAGCAGTACGGGGACGCCGTCCTCGGAGCCGCCGACCAGGACGTTCTGGGTGATCGCGCCGGTGCCGACGCGGAGGGGCCGCACGTTCATCCGGCGGATGTTGCCAGCACCCCGGGCGGGCGGCAATGGCGCCGGCACACATATTGGTGCCGGCCCACATATCTCAGCGCGGCACGTCTCAGCGCGGCACGTCGACGTCATCGCCGACCGCGACGTCCTCGCACGGCACGTCCTCGACCAGCTCCGGGTGCCGGGCCAGGTACCGCCGGGCCCCCACGTCGCCGGTGGCCAACTCGCCCACGGCGTTCCAGTGATCGCGGCCGAGCAGCACCGGGTGCCCCGGCTCGCCGTGGTACGTCGCCATGACCAGGGCGCCCGGCGCGGCCCGGCCGGCGACCCGCCGTACCGCGCCGGAGGTGATCCCCGGCGTGTCCACCAGCAGCACGCAGACCGCCTCCGGCGCCGCGGACTCCTCCTCCAGCGCGGCCAGGCCGGCGCGCAGCGAGGAGCCCATGCCGGTGGCCCAGTCCCGGTTGACCACCACCGTCGAGTCACCGAGATCCGCCGTGGCCAGCACCTCGTCCGCGGCCGCGCCGAGCACCACGAGCACCGGTGCGCAGCCGCCGTCCCGCAGCGTGGCCACGGCCCGCTCCACCAGCAGCGCGCCGCCCTCGCGCACCAGCGCCTTGGGCATCCCGTACCGGCGGCCGGCCCCGGCGGCCAGCAGCAGCCCCGCGACGGTCACCGGACCCGCCCACCCCTGATCCGCTCTCATGCCGGATCCTCGCTCCGCTGCGGTCCGGCATGAGGCTCCAACGCGCGGCAACTCCAATTCCTGATCCTCACGGGAGGAGCGGCTCCACCGCGCTCGCCCAGCTGGCGCTCGCTCATGCCGGCGTCTCGTGGTGGATGCGCCCGGCCTGGGAGGTCAGCCGCTCGCCGCTGCCGCCCCAGCGGCCGGCGATGATCTCGGCGGCGATGCTCACCGCCGTTTCCTCCGGGGTCCGGGCGCCGAGGTCCAGGCCCACCGGCGAGGCCAGTGCGGCCAGTTCATCCTCGGTCAGGCCGGCCGCGCGCAGCCGGTCCAGCCGGTCGTCGTGGGTGCGGCGGGAGCCCATCGCGCCCACGTACGCCAGTGGCAGCCGCAGCGCCACCTCCAGCACCGGCACGTCGAACTTCGGATCGTGCGTCAGCACGCACACGACGGTGCGGACATCGACCCGGCCCGCGTCCGCCTCGCCCCGCAGGTACCGGTGCGGCCAGGCCACCACCACCTCGTGCGCCTCCGGAAAGCGGCGCTTGGTGGCGAACACCGGCCGGGCGTCGCAGACCGTCACCCGGTACCCGAGAAACGCGCCGACCCTGGCGACCGCGGCCGCGAAGTCGATGGCGCCGAACACGATCATGCGTGGTGGCGACGCGTACGCGGACACGAACAGCGTGAGCTCGTCGCCGCGGCGCTGCCCGTCGTACCCGTACCGGAGGGTGCCGGTGCGGCCGGTGGCGAGCATGCCCCGTACGTCGTCAACGGCCGCCGCGTCCAGCCGCTCGGTGCCCAGCGAGCCGGCCGTCCGGTCCTGCCAGACGATCAGGCGCCGGCCCAGCCGGCCCTGCGGATCCGGCCCGCCGCCGGGCGAGCCCGTCGCGCCGGGTGACCCGCCGACCGCCACGCAGGTGACGACCGCCACCGGTACCTCCGCCCGGATCGACGCGGCCACCTCGCCGAACTCGGGGAAGCCCGCCGGATCGACCCGCTCCACGTGGACGTCGATAATGCCGCCGCAGGTCAGGCCGATGGCGAACGCGTCGTCGTCGCTGATCCCGTAGCGCCGCAGGACCGGCATCCCGGAGCCGACCACCTCCTGGGCCAGCTCGTAGACCGCGCCCTCGACGCAGCCGCCGGAGACGCTGCCCACGGCGGTGCCGTCCGGGCCGACCAGCATGGTGGCCCCGGCCGGACGGGGCGACGAGCGCCAGGTGGCGACGACCGTGGCCATCCCCACCGGCTCGTCGGCCTTCCACCACCTGTCCAACTCATCCAGTACTTCTCGCATGCGTGCCCACCGATCGTGTTCGTTCCTTCTTACTCTGCGCCTGTCAGCTCCAGATCGTCACGTAGACGGGTGGCCGGAACCGGGACGGCGACACACCGGTGCCAGGCGAGCACATCAGCTGCATGGCCTCCGGTGTGGACAGGAAATTACGCAGGTACCGCGCGGCCGGCGACCGCCGCTCCGGTGCCAGCGTGGTCACGTACCAGCAGGCCACGGCCGGGGTCAGCTCGGTGTCGAGTACCCGCAGCTCGCCGCGGCGCAGCTGCCGGCCGACCAGGGTGGCCACCGCCGGGGCGACCCCGAGGCCGTCGGCCGCCGCGGCCCACGCGGCGGTCTGGTTGGGAAAGACCCGGATGGACGACTCCGGTACCCGGAAGCCGCGCAGCAGCCTCCCGGTGTCGCTGTCCGGATCGGTACCCGACGAATCCACCAGCCAGGGCCACCGGGCCGGTGGACCGGTCGCCCGGAAATCCTGCCCGGTGACCAGGATGATGCGGTATTTCAGCACCGGCTCGCTGACCAATCCGGAGGTGGCGTCGCCGCGCAGGTCCGGCCCGAGCGCCACGTCGGCCAGCCGGTTGGGCAGCAGCGCCCGCATCTCCGCGACGCTGGCCACCCCGGACGACGCGTCGAAGGAGGTCTGCCACCGCCGGCCGAACGCCTCCAGCAGCGGGGTGGCGATGAACTCGGCGATGGTGCTGGACACCAGCAGCTTCAGCCTGGCCGGAGTGCCCTTGGCGGCGCGCACCGCGGCCTCCGCGTCCGAGCCCAGCGCGACCATCTGCGAGGCGATACCGAACAGCCGGCTGCCGCCCTCGGTCAGCGCCATCCCGTTGCCGTCGCGCACCAGCAGCTGGTCACCCAGGTGCTGGCGCAGCGCCGCGATCGCCCGGGACACCGCCGGCTCGCTCACCCCCAGCACGTCGGCCGCCGCCCGCACCGAGCCGAGCCTCGCGACGAGAACGAACGCCCCGAGCTGGGTGAGGGTCATGGTCATACCTTCGCAGCCGGGCGGCCTTCGCAACAGCCCCCGTCACGGGTCCTAACCATTCGGTTATCACGGTGTTGCATCGATGGTCGGCCGCTCACCAGGATGGCCCTGAGCTGGCGCTTGAACGTGATCTCGGGGGCTGCCCGGCGGCCAATGGAGGCGTTGATGCAGGTACCTGCGCATTTCGAGTACGAGCGCGCCACCAGCGTCGAGCACGCGCTGGCCCTGCTTGCCCGCTGGGGAGGCGAGGCGCGGGTGGTGGCGGGCGGGCACAGCCTCATCCCGATGATGAAGCTGCGCCTGGCCAGGCCCGAGGCGCTGATAGACATCAACGAGCTGACCGAGCTGTGCTACCTCCGGTTGGCGGGCGACGAACTGCTCATCGGCGCGATGACCCGGCACGCCCAACTGCTGGCCTCCCCGCTGGTCGGCGAGCACTACCCCATCCTGCACGACGCCGAACGGGTCATCGCCGATCCGGTGGTGCGCAACCGCGGCACGGTCGGCGGCTCACTGTGCCAGGCCGATCCGTCCGAGGACCTGTCGGCCGCGTTCGCCGCGATCGACGCCGCCGCCGTGATTCGCGGCCCGCACGGCACGCGCACCGTGCCGGTGCGCGAGTTCCACGTCGGGCCGTACGAGACGGTGGTGGCCCAGGACGAGCTGCTCACCGAGATCCGGCTGCCCATCCGTCCCGGCGGCGGATCCGCCTACGAGAAGGTTGAGCGGCGGGTCGGCGACTGGGCGGTGGCCGCGGCCGGCGCGACGGTGTGGCTCGACGGGGACGTCGTGGCGGACGTCGGAATCGGCCTGACCGCGGTCGGCGCGCCGCACTTCCACGCCGCGCGGGCGGAGGAGTCCCTGCGCGGCCGGGCCGCCACCGAGGAAAACTTCGCCGAGGCCGGCCGGCTGGCCGCCGCGCACTGCGACCCGGTCGCCGACCAGCGCGGCCCGGTCGACTACAAGCGCCATCTCGCCAGCGAACTCACCATCCGCGCGCTGCGCCGGGCCGCCGCCCGGGCCCAGGGTCAGGAGGCCTGACATGCAGGTGACCGTGACGGTCAACGGCGAGGAGCACACCCGGGACGTGGACCCCCGGCTGCTGCTGGTGCACTTCCTGCGCGACCAGCTCGGGCTCACCGGCACCCACTGGGGCTGCGACACCTCCAACTGCGGGGTCTGCACGGTCTGGCTGGACGAGGTACCGGTCAAGTCCTGCACGGTGCTCGCGGTGATGGCGGACGGGCACGCGGTGCGCACCGTCGAGGGGCTGGAGCGCAACGGCGTCCTGGACCCGGTGCAGGAGGGCTTCGTGCAGTGCCACGGCCTGCAGTGCGGGTTCTGCACGCCCGGAATGATGCTGACCGCGCGCTGGCTGCTCGACCACAACCCCGACCCGTCCGAGGAGCAGATCCGGGAGGCCATCTCCGGCCAGTCCTGCCGCTGCACCGGGTACGAGAACATCGTGCGCTCGGTCCGCTGGGCCGCCGAGCACTCCACAGTGGAGGCGACGTCATGACGACCGTGGAAACACCCATGGGCTACGGCTCGATGCGCCGCAAGGAGGATGCCCGGTTCATCCGCGGTCGCGGCAACTACGTCGACGACGTCACGCTGCCCGGGATGCTCTACGGCGCGGTGCTGCGCAGCCCGTTCGCGCACGCCCGCATCGTGTCCATCGACACCAAGGCGGCCGAGGCGCACCCCAAGGTGCGGGCGGTGATCACCGGCGCCACCCTGGAGGGGCTGAAGCTGGCCTGGATGCCCACGCTGTCGTACGACACGCAGGCGGTACTGGCCACCGACAAGGTGCGCTTCCAGGGCCAGGAGGTGGCGTTCGTCGTCGCCGAGGACCGGTACGCCGCCCGGGACGCGCTGGAGCTCATCGACGTCGAGTACGACCCGCTGCCGGCCGTCGTGGACGCCCGCCGCGCGCTGGATCCGGACGCGCCGGTCATCCGCGACGACAAGGAGGGCAAGTCCAACAACCACATCTTCGACTGGTCCTCCGGCGACAAGGAGAAGACCGATCGGGCCTTCGCGGAGGCTGAGATAGTCGTGGCGCAGGACGTCCTCTATCCGCGGGTGCATCCGGCCCCGCTGGAGACGTGCGGCGCCATCGCGGACTTCGACAAGGTGACCGGCAAGCTCACCATCTGGTGCAACACCCAGGCACCGCACGCCCATCGGACGGTCTACGCGATGGTGGCCGGCCTGCCGGAACACAAGATCCGGATCATCTCGCCCGACATCGGCGGCGGGTTCGGCAACAAGGTCGGCATCTACCCCGGGTACGTGTGCGCGGTGGTCGGCTCCATCGTCACCGGCAAGCCGGTGAAATGGATGGAGGACCGGTCGGAAAACCTGATGAGCACGAGCTTCGCCCGCGACTACCACATGCGTGGCGAGATAGCGGCCACCCGGGACGGGAAGATCAAGGCCGTGCGGGTGTCCGTGATCGCCGACCACGGCGCGTTCAACGGCACCGCCCAGCCCACCAAGTTCCCGGCCGGCTTCTTCCACGTGTTCACCGGCTCGTACGACCTGGAGGCCGCGTACTGCGACGTGACCGGGGTCTACACGAACAAGGCGCCGGGCGGCGTCGCGTACGCCTGCTCGTTCCGGGTCACCGAGGCCGTGTACCTGGTCGAGCGCATGGTCGACGTGCTGGCGTACGAGCTGCACACCGATCCGGCCGCGCTGCGCATGCGCAACCTGCTGCGCCCCGAACAGTTCCCGTACGCCAGCCCCACCGGCTGGGAGTACGACTCCGGTGACTACCCCCGTGCCCTGGCACTGGCCATGGACATCGCCGGGTACGACGACCTGCGCGCCGAGCAGGCAGCGCAGCGGGCACGGTGGGCGGCCGGCGAGGGCGGCGGCACTCTGACCGGCATCGGCATCAGCTTCTTCACCGAGGCGGTCGGGGCCGGCCCGCGCAAGCACATGGACATCCTCGGGCTCGGCATGGCCGACGGCGCGGAACTGCGGGTGCACCCGACCGGCAAGGCGGTGCTGCGCATCTCGGTGCAGTCGCAGGGGCAGGGGCACGAGACGACCTACGCCCAGATCGTCGCGGAGGAGTTGGGCATCTCGCCCGACGACATCGAGGTGGTGCACGGCGACACCGACCAGACGCCGTTCGGGCTGGGCACCTACGGCTCGCGCTCGACGCCGGTCTCCGGCGCGGCCACGGCCGTGGTGGCCCGCAAGGTCCGGGATCGGGCCCGGATCGTCGCGAGCGCAATGCTGGAGGTCTCGCCGGACGACCTGGAGTGGGAGAAGGGCCGCTGGTTCGTGCGCGGCGATCCGGACCAGGGTAGGACGATCACCGAGATCGCGCTGGCCGCGCACTCCAGCCTGGAGCTGCCCGAGGGCGTCGAGGGGCACCTGGACGCCACCACCGTCTACAACCCGCCGAACCTCACGTTCCCGTTCGGCGCCTACATCTGCGTGGTGGACGTGGATCCCGGTACCGGGCAGGTCAAGGTGCGCCGGTTCATCGCGGTCGACGACTGCGGGGTGCGGATCAACCCGATGATCGTCGAGGGGCAGGTACACGGCGGCCTCGCCGACGGGGTCGGGATGGCGCTGATGGAGCTGATCGCCTTCGACCCCGACGGCAACTGCCTCGGCGCGTCCTTTATGGACTACCTGCTGCCGACGTCGATGGAGTGCCCGTCCTGGGAACTGGGCGCCACCGTCACCCCGTCGCCGCACCACCCGATCGGGGCCAAGGGGGTGGGCGAGTCCGCCACGGTGGGCTCCCCGGCCGCCGTGGTCAACGCCGTGCTGGACGCGCTCAAGCCGTACGGGGTGCGGCACGCGGACATGCCGCTGACTCCGGCCGCGGTCTGGCGCGCGATCCAGGGCGCCCCGCTGCGCACCGACCTGGCGATCTCGTAAGCGAGCCTGGCATGAGCGAGTTGATATGAGCCGCACCGAGCTGCTGGCACGGGTGGAGCACCTGCGCGCGCAGCGCACGCCGTTCGTGCTGGCCACGGTGGTGAGGGCGCAGCGCCCGACCAGCGCCAAGGCCGGCGACAGCGCGCTGGTACTCGCGGACGGCACGCTCGACGGGTTCGTCGGCGGCACCTGCGCCGAGGCGACGGTGCGCCTGGAGGGGCTGCGGCTACTGGAGACGGGCCGCTCCACCCTGCTGCGCATCACGCCGTCGCCCGCGGAGGACGACCGGGGCGGGGACGAGGACTCCGACGGGCTGGTCACGGTGGCCAACCCGTGCCTGTCCGGCGGGTCGCTGGAGATCTTCCTGGAGGCGATGCTCCCACCGCCGCTGGTGCACGTGTTCGGTGCCGCGCCGGTCGCCCGCGCCATGGCGGACGTCGGTGCCGCGCTGGGGTACGACCTGGTGGCCGCCACGGATCCGGACGCGCCGGTGCCGCCCGACGCCGACGCCGTGGTGGTCGCCTCGCACGGGCGCGACGAGGAGCGGATGCTCAAGGCGGCGGTACGGGCCGGGGTGCCGTACGTGGCGCTGGTCGCGAGCCGGCGACGGGGCGCGGCGGTACTGGCCGGGCTGGACCTCGCGCCGGCCGACCGGGAGCGGATCCACACGCCGGCCGGGCTGGACATCGGCGCCCGCACCCCGCCCGAGGTCGCCCTGTCGATATTCGCCGAGCTCATCGCTGCGCGGCCGCACAATGCCGGGCCGGCCGGCGCGCCCGCCGACGAGGCTGGGTCGGTGCGCCCGAGCGTGGTGGCCGGGCGCCCGAGCGCGGTGACCGAGGCCGTGGATCCGGTGTGCGGCATGCGAGTGGCCGTCACCCCCGACGCGCTGTCCGTCGAGCACGGCGGCCACACCTGGTACTTCTGCGGCTCCGGCTGCCGCGGCGCGTTCGCGGACTCCCCCGAGCGGTACGCGGAGCCGGCGTGAGGGCGGCATGACGGAGCACGGTGAGCTGCCGGCGGACGTCGAGGCGCTGGCCACCGGGCTGGACCGGGCCGGTTACCTCGCTGACGAGTCGCTGGCCACCGCACTGTTCCTCGCGGTGCGCATGGGCCAGCCGATCCTCCTGGAGGGCGAGCCGGGGGTGGGCAAGACCGAGGCCGCCAAGGCGCTCGCCACCGTGCTGTCCACGGTGCTGGTCCGGCTCCAGTGCTACGAGGGACTGACCGCCGCCGAGGCCCTGTACGAGTGGAACTACCCCCGGCAGCTGCTCGGCATCCGGCTGGCCGAGGCGCGCGGGGAGCAACTGACCGACGACGACCTGTTCGGCCCCGGGTACCTGCTGCGCCGGCCGCTGCTGGCGGCCATCGAGCACCCCGGTCCCCGGCCGGCCGTGCTGCTCATCGACGAGATCGACCGGGCCGACGACGAGTTCGAGGCGTTCCTGTTCGAGCTGCTGGCCGAGTCGACGGTGACCATTCCCGAGCTGGGTACCCGGCGGGCCGTGGTACCGCCGGTGGCGGTGCTGACCTCCAACCGCACCCGCGACCTGCACGACGCCCTGCGCCGCCGCTGCCTCTACCACTGGATCGGCTACCCGGGGTCGGAGCGCGTCGCGGACATCATCCGGCGGCGCGAACCCGCCGCGAGTACCCCGCTGGCCGCCGCCGTGGCCGGATCGGTGGCCCGGCTGCGCGCCCTCGACCTGACGAAGCCACCCGGGGTGGCCGAGGCGATCGGCTGGGCCTGCGCCCTGACCACGCTGGGCATCGCGCGGCTGACGCCGGAGGCGGCCGGTCGCACCCTGAGCGCGGTGCTCAAGCATCAGGAGGACCAGGACGCCGCACTGCGGGCCGGACTGTCCACTGTGGTCGGCACGGATGAGTGAGGGCGCCAGCCGCACGCCCACGGACCTCGCGGAACTCGTGGCGCGGTTCGGCGAGCGGCTGCGGCTGGCCGGGCTGCCCGCCGGCCCCGACCGTTGCCAGCGGTTCACCCGGGCGGTGCGGCTGGTCGCGCCCCGGACCACGACGCAGCTGCGCTGGTGCGCACGGGCCACGCTGGCCGCCGAGCCGGCGCAGCTCGAACTGCTCGACCGGGTCTTCGACGAGGTGTTCGGCGGGCTGACCGATCCGGCGGACGGGCGCGGCGACCCGAACGCCCCGCCGCGCCCGCCGGCCGCCGCGCACTCCGCACCGCCCGTGCCCGGCGCCCGCGCCGGTGATTCCGGCTCCGATTCCGGGTCCGGTCGGGCCGACGCGCGGCAGGCCTCCGCCGACGAAGGCGGGGACCGGACCGACGTGCCCTCGGCGGCCAGCGCGGCACAGCGGTTCGGCGGCCGGGACTTCGCCGAGCTGACCGTCGCGGAGCTGGCCCTGCTGGCCGACGTCATGGGCCAGTTGCGGGTGGCGACCCCGCCGCGCCGGTCCCGGCGCACCCGACCGGTGCCGCACGGCGATCGGGTGGACCTGCGCGCGACCCTGCGGCTTGGCCGCCGTACCGGTGGTGACCCGCTACGGATGGTCCGGCGCCGGTACCGGGACAAGCCCCGCCGGCTGGTCGCGCTCTGCGACATCTCGCGGTCGATGGAGCCGTACGCGCGGGCCATGCTCCAGTTGCTGTACTGCGCCGCCGGCGGCACCCGGGCCGAGGTGTTCACCTTCGCCACCCGGCTGACCCGGCTCACCCCGATGCTGGCCCGCTCCGCGCCGGCCGTGGCGTTGGCGCTCGCCGGCCGGAGCGCCCCGGACTGGTCCGGTGGCACCCGGATCGCCGCCTCGCTCAAGGAGTTCACCGACCGGTACGGGCGGCGGGGGCTGGCCCGGGGCGCGGTCATTCTGATCATCTCGGACGGCTGGGAGTCGGGCGACCCCGCGCCACTGGGCCGCGAGATGGCCCGGTTGTCCCGGCTGGCGTACCGGATCGTGTGGGTCAACCCGCGTACCCAGAGCCCGCGGTACCGGCCGCTGGTCGGCGGCATGGCCGCGGCCTGGCCGCACTGCGACGCGGTGGTGAGCGCTCACCGGCTGACCGCCCTGTCCGACCTCATCGACGCGCTGGCCGACCCGCGTCGGCGGCGCACCAACGTGTTCCGGGAAGGGTGAGCAGCCAGTGCGACTGGACAACGAGTTCGTGGTGCCGCGGCCGGTCGATGAGGCGTGGACGGTGCTGACCGATGTCGAGCGGATCGCGCCCTGCATGCCGGGCGCACAGCTGACCGAGGTGGTCGGAGACTCCTACCACGGCACGGTGCGCATCAAGGTTGGACCGGTGGTCGCCCAGTACGGCGGCGCGGTCCGGTTCACCGAGTTGGACGCCGAGCGCCACCGCGTGGTGCTCGAGGCGAAGGGCAAGGAGCGCAGCGGCCGTGGCCTGGCCTCGGCGCTGGTCACCGCCGACCTGACGGGTGAGGACGGCGGCACCCGGGTGAAGGTGAGCACCGACCTGACCATCTCCGGGCCGCTGGCGCAGTTCGGCCGGGGCGCCATCGCGGAGGTGAGCAGCCGGCTGCTGAACCAGTTCGTGGACCAGCTCAAGGAGACGGTCCTGCGGGACGGCGCAACCACGCCGGACGCTGATGCCCGGCCGACACCGGCGGTACCGGCCCCGGCGCCCTCGCCCGAGGCGACGCCCACGGAGGCGGCGGCCACCGCATCTACGCCGGCCGGGACGGTGACCGGTGCAGCGACCCACGGCACAACAGCCCACGGCGCAACGGCGCACGGAGCCACAGCCCACGACGCCACCGTGCACGAAGCCACCACGCCTCAAACAGCGCCCGAAGCGCCGTCCGGGGCACCGCCCGAGACGGCGTCCGGGGCGGCGTCCAAGGATTCTGCGTCCGGAACTGCGGCCTCCGGCGCGACGGCGCCGGTGCCGCCCAGGCCCGCCTCACCGGGCGCGGGCGGGCCGGCCAGGGCGGGCGAGGGCGCCCCGGCCCCGCCCGAACCGGTCGCGCCGGCCAACCTGCTGCGGGTGGCCGCGGTGCCGATCCTCAAGCGGCTGCTGCCGCTGCTGATCGTGATTGTCGTGATAGTCGTCCTGCTGGTGGTCTGGCTCACCTGACCACCGGCGGACCGGGCGCCGGAAGGGTGGAACCCCACCGGCGCCCGGGGCCGATCGACGGACGCTCAGCCGCATCTGATTCCGCTGGGCGGCGGCGTGGACGATCCGTTCGCCTGGAAGCCGAAGCTTGTCGAGGCCCCCGGCGCCAGGCTGGTGGCCCAACTCGGCGCCGTGATGGTCCAGGCGCTACCGCTGGTGGTGATGGTCGAACTCCAGGCACCGGTCAGGGTCACCCCGGCCGGCATCGTCCAGGCGACCGCCCAGTTGTTCCAGGTCGTCGATCCCCGGTTGGTCACCGTGACGTTGCTGGTGAAGCCGCCCGGCCACGTGCTGGACACCTGGTAGTTCACGTCGCAGGTGGGGCCGCCCGACGGCGCGCTGGGCGACGGCGAGGTGGTGCGCGACGGGCTCGGCGACGGCGAGGTGGTCCGCGACGGACTCGGACTCGGCGACGGCGAGGTGGTCCGCGACGGGCTCGGCGAGGGACCGCCGGTCGGGCCGCCCGGGTCGGTCGTGGTGTAGGTCGCCTGGCTGTACGGCGCGGAGCACTGGCTCGAGCAGGACGACGGCAGGGAGAAGGTGTAGACCCGGCCGTTGTTGACCAGCGTGTCGGAGCTGTCCCGCACCCGGATCTGGAACTGGGTGCCGCCCGCCGTGGTGGGCGAGACGATGTACGCCTGGCCCATGTCGCTGTCCATTGTGGCCGACTGCCAGCCGCCGCCGGATGTCTGGTACTCCACGCCGTGAATGCCGTTGGGCAGGTGGGAGATGGCGATGGCGCCCCACCAGGACTGGGCCCCCTGCAGGAACCCGATCTGGATGTCGCCGCTGTAGTTGGGCGCGGATACGAACTGCCACTGGATCTGGCGGTTGTTGAAGTGGTTCGGGTACAGGTCGCCGACCGCCGCACCGTTCTTGACGAACCGGTTCAGCGAGTCCTTGTGCAGGTCAAGGTGGTACGGGTCGTCCCGGCACCAGGCGTTCGAGTCGCCGCAACTGTCCGCCACCAGCATGGTCAGGGTGGCGCCGTTGTACGCGTCGGAGACCCAGGATCCGTTGCGGCAGAACGGCTGATTCTGCGCCCCGTCATTGACGCCGGTGCAGTAGTTCCCGACCGTGACCTGCACGTAGCGCCCGCAGTTGAGCCCGTTGTCCCACATCCCCATCTTGTCGGCGAGCGACGCCGGCAACGGCCGGGGATAGGCGCCGTAGTCGCCGGGGGTGTTGAACACGTTGAGCGCGACGAAATCCTGCGAGTCGAGGTTGGCCTGAGGCAGGCCGCAGCCGCCGTAGGGCTGGCCGAGCCCATCGAAGTAGGTGGAGTTGCCGGTGACGGGTGACGGGGTGCCGGTCACCGTCAGGGCTCCGGCGGGCAGTTGCGAGGCAAGCAGCGACACGGCGGCGACCAGCACGGTCACCAGGGCAACGCGTACCCATACGCCGGTGCGCCTCCTACGAGGCACATCCATGGGATTGTCCTTCCGGGCGGCGCCGCGCCGTTGCCCCGGGCACGGCGGCAGAGGTTGGTATCACCTACCCGACCCCTGGCGCCCGGATCCATGGTTTCTCTAACGATCGCAGATTGTCAATGAGTGGACGGTCGATCGACCGTTCGACGGGTGTGCGGCCGGCGGGTGGCCGGCCGCCGGCGGTCAACCGGTCAGCTTGTGCTGCGGCTTGCTGTGCCGTCGCTCCGTCTCGGGAAGCTCCTCGTCGGGCGGGCGCAGCGCCTCATCCGGCTCCCGGGCACCGCCCCTGGGGGCGCCCTTCTTCGCCGTGCCGTCCCGCGCCACGCGCAGCAGGACGTCGTCGGTGTCCGCGGTCTTGGCGCGGCTCTCCTCGGGCTGGCTCATCCTCGGCTGCTACCCGGGCGCGGCCGGTGGAAACCCGGGAGTGGCCCCACCGGTCACAGCCGTCCCACCGGTAACGAACGCCCCACCGGCCCCGATCGGCCCCGGTGCCCCGATCGGCACGGCAGGCCGATCGGCTCTCCCTTGCCTCAACCAGATTTCCGTCACTACTCACCGTGCGAGAACGGCCGGGGCAGGAACGGCGATGCGGGTGCGAACACACCAAAGTCGACACCCCGAGACCGCTCAGACGTCACAGAGAGCAGCCTCGGGCGAGCTATCTTGGGGTCCATGGATGAGAACCGGGCGCAGCGAGTAGTGGACAAGCTGCGCGCGAGGGGTGTACCCGCGCATATGGAACGCAGCGGAGTAAACCAGTTCGGGGTACGGGTGAGCCTGCCGGACGGTCGCGAGGCGATCTGGGACACGGACGGGACCGCGGGCCTGGAGGCCCAGGTCATGCGCGACGGCGTTCTGGTCGGCTACGTACCCGAGATCGCCGGCTCGGAGAACTTCGACGAGCCGCAGGTCATCGACGCCATCGAGCGCACCGACTACAACCGGCCGGTGGCCACGCGGCGCTCCGCGACGCCCCCTCCCGCGCCGCCGCTGCCCCCGGAGGGCGGCTTTTTCCGGCGCATGTTCGGCGGGTTCCGGGAGCGCTGACCCGATCGCTGGCGCCGGTCCGCCGACGCCAGTGGCCCGCGGGCTGCGACGATGCGACTGCCGGCCGGGCCTCGCGGCGACCGCGAGGCCCGGCCGGCTTAGCGTTTGGACGCCGTGGGTAGAGTATTGAAGTGTTGACGCCTGAGGACGTGCTCAACGAGCGATACCGGCTTGACGCCCCGATCGCCAGTGGTGGAATGGGCGAGGTGTGGCGGGCGACCGACATCAGCCTCGGCCGGACCGTCGCACTCAAGGTGATGCATGCCGGACGGCTTCCCGGATCCGACTTCGACGCCAGATTCCGTGCCGAGGCACGCACCATGGCCGCCCTTCACCACCCCAACGTCGTCAACATCTACGACTACGGGCGCAGCGCGATGGACGACGGCACCAGCGTGACCTATCTGGTGATGACCTATGTGGACGGCGAGTCGCTGCGCGACCGGCTGGCCGACGGCCCGCTGCCGGTCGCCGAGGCGATGAACCTGGTGGCCCAGGCCGCCGACGCGCTGCACGCCGCGCACAAGCACGGCATCGTGCACCGCGACGTCAAGCCCGCGAACCTTCTGGTCACCCCGGACGGCACCGTCATCCTGGTCGACTTCGGGGTGGCCCGATCCGACGCCGTCACCTCGGTGACCACCGCCAACGCCATCCTCGGCACCGCCCTGTATATGGCGCCCGAGCAGGCGTCCGGCCGGACGGTGTCGCCGGCCACCGACATCTACGCGCTCGGCGCCGTCGCGTTCCACTGCCTGGCCGGGAATCCGCCGTTCGTCGGGGAGACCGCCCTGGAAATCGCGCTGAAGCACGTGTCCGACGAGCCGCCGTCGCTGCCGGAGGAGGTTCCGCCGGCCGCGCGGGCCCTGGTCACTCGGGCCCTGACCAAGGATCCGGCCGACCGGTTCGCCAGTGCGGCCGCGTTCGCCGCCGCCGCCCGGTCGGCCGCGACAAAGCCCGATCTCGTGCCGGACGATGCCACCGCGGTCGTCACCCCCGGCCAGGCCACCAAGCTACGCAACGCCAGGGTGGGCAAGCCCGGGGCGGGCGGCAAGGCCGGTACGGGCGCCGCGGGCGGCGGGGCCGAGGCGGGCACGGTCCTCCAGCCGGTCGCCGGCTTCGGTGGGCCCACCACCGCGGGTTCCAGGCGCGGCCGCCGGATGGGGGTGCTGACCGGGGCGGGAGTCCTGGTGCTGGTGGCGGTGGCCGGCGTGGCCGTACTGCTGAACAAGGGCGAACCTCCGCCCGCGCCACCGGCACCGCAGCAGACCTTCTCTCCCGCGCCGTTCATCCCCGGCGCGATTTCGCTGTCCCCGACTCCCGAAGCGTCCCGGCACCGGGCGGCGCTCGGTCGAAGCTCCCCCACCCCGGCCGACAGTCCGACCTCCGCGCCCCCGTCGAAGTCGGTGCCGTCCAGGTCACCGTCGCCGACGCCGACCCCAACCGCGACGACCCCGTCCCTGCCGCCCGACGAGCCGTCGAGCGCGCCACCGTCCATTCCGGAGTCTCCGACGGACCAGCCCAGCGGGCCGCCAGACGGTGAGAACCAATAGACAATCTGTTCCCGATTGGGCCCAGAAGTGATCAGCATCTCCGACACCCCGGGGTGGCGGCCGTCACGAGATGCCGCACACTGGGCCCATGACGGGTTTCAGCCTTGGATTTGACGATGCCACGCTCCCGCTGAAGGTCAAAGATGCGACCGAGGGCCCGTCCGGAATCGACGTCACTGGTCTGCTCAATCAGACCGGACACGTAACGCTCGATACCGGCTTCGTCAACACCGCTTCTTGTACATCGGCAATTACCTATATTGATGGTGATGCCGGAATTCTCCGCTATCGCGGTTACCCCATCGAACAACTCGCGGAGAAGTCGTCGTTCCTTGAGGTCGCCTACCTGCTGATCTACGGGGAACTGCCCACCGCCACCGAACTGGCCGAATTCACCGACCGGATCAAGTGGCACACGTTGTTGCGCGAGGAGATGCGCCGGTTCTTCGACGGCTTCCCGCGCGACGCCCACCCCATGGCGGTGCTGTCCTCGGCGGTCAGCGCGCTCTCCACCTTCTACCAGGACAGCCTGGACCCGTTCGACCACGAACAGGTCGAAATCTCCACGGTCCGGCTGTTGGCCAAGCTGCCGACCATCGCCTCGTACGCGTTCAAGGGTTCGATCGGCCAGCCGTTCCTGTACCCGGACAACTCGCTCGGGTACGTCGAGAACTTCCTCCGCATGACGTTCGGCGTGCCGAGCATGCCGTACGAGCTGGACCCAATGCACGCCAGCGTCCTGGACATGCTGTTCGTCCTGCACGCCGACCACGAGCAGAACTGCTCAACCTCGGCGGTGCGGCTGGTCGGCTCGGCGCAGGCGAACATGTTCGCCTCGGTGTCGGCCGGGGTCAACGCCCTGTTCGGTCCGCTGCACGGCGGCGCCAACGAGGCGGTGCTGGACATGCTCCAGCGGATCCACCTGGCCGGCGACGACGCGGAGTCCTTCGTCCGGAAGGTCAAGAACAAGGAGGCCGGCACCCGCCTCATGGGCTTCGGCCACCGGGTCTACCGCAACTACGACCCGCGGGCCGCCATCGTGAAGAAGGCCGCGCAGGAGATCGTCAACGGCATGGCCAAGCCGGATCCGCTGCTGGACATCGCGCTGCGGTTGGAAGAGATCGCGCTGTCCGATGAGTACTTCATCGAGCGCAAGCTCTATCCGAACGTGGACTTCTACACCGGCCTCATCTACAAGGCCATGGGCTTCCCGACCCGCATGTTCACCGTGCTGTTCGCGATCGGCCGGCTGCCCGGCTGGATCGCGCAGTGGCGGGAGATGATGCAGGACCCGATGACCAAGATCGCCCGCCCCCGCCAGATCTACACCGGCGAGACCGAGCGCGCGTACACGCCGATGGAGCAGCGCGCCTGAGCACCGAACGACCAGATCCTCAGTAGCCAAACCGAAGCGGGCGCGACCGGAGCACCGGTCGCGCCCGCTTTATCGTCGGCGTCCTACTGCGCGGCGAGCACGTCCACGACGAAGCGCAGCGCGCCGGCCGGAGCCCCGTTGGTGGGGTTGTCGCCGTAGGCGAGGTTCGACGGGATGTCCAGTTGGACGCGGCTGCCGACCTTGACGCCCACCAGGCCCTGGTCCCATCCGGGGATCACGTTGCCCTGGCCGACGACGAAGGTGAACGCCTGCGAGTTCTTCCACGACGAGTCGAACTCGGAGCCGTCCTTGTCGGAGACCCCCACGTAGTTCACGGTGAGGTTCTGCCCGGACTTGACGGCGGCGCCCGTGCCCTGGATCAGGGTGGTGACGTCCAGCTTGGTGGGGGTGGTGGTGTCCGGCTTGACGGTCGGCTTCGTGCCCAACGCCGGGTCGGCGCCCGGCGGCAGCGACGCGAACGCCTCGGGGCTCGCGCTCGCGCTCACGGACGGGGTCGCCTTCGCGGCGCTGTCGTGCTTCTTTCCGCCGAACACCAGGACTCCGATGACGACCAGGGCGGCCACCACTATCACCGCGACGATGATGGTGACCAACTGCCGCCGCTGCCGACGCCTCGCGGCCTCGGCCTCGGCGGCGGCCTTGGCCGCCTTGGCGGCGAGCCGCTTCTCGTTCTTGGTCATCGGCTGCTTGCCGACCCTGCCGACCGGCCGGCCACCCGAGCCCGCCTTGCCCCGGGGATAACCGTCGCGAGGGTGATCCGACGCGGTCGGCTGACCCTTACCCAACGGCTGGACCGTCGGCGGTCTCCGCGCGGTCGTCGACCCCCGAGGCTGGCTGCTACGCACCCGGTCGCTCACTGGACATCGCTCCCTGCAGGAAAGTTCGGTGGGGCTTCAATGAGTGGCGTCCGCCGGGCCAAGGCCAGGCGGACCTAGCACAAGGTACCTGGTCGACCTCATAAAGTTGCCAATGCCGCCCGCGCGACTGCCGTTGTGGCCAGGTCCTCTCCCCGCACCGGCCGACGCCGCCGCCGCCCCGGACGTGGCATGCTGCTGGGCATGCCTGGGGTTGGCGGAGCACCGGTACGGGGTGCGCGATGACCGTAGTCTCGGTGATCAATTACAAGGGCGGCGTCGGGAAAACCACCATCGTGGCCAATATCGGGGCGGAACTCGCCTCGCGCGGCCGCCGGGTACTGCTGATCGACCTGGATCCCCAGGCCAGCCTGACGTTCTCCTTCTACCGGCCGCGATACTGGGAGGAGGAGCTGGCCGACGGCCGGACGATCCTGCAGTGGTTCGGCTCGGTGCTGGAGGACGACGCCGGGGACGACAGGGTGCGGACGCTGCACAGGTACGTGCTGACCCCGCAGATCGTCAATGACGTCATCGGCCGGCACGGCACCGGCCGCCTGGACCTCATCGCGTCGCACCTCGGGCTGATCGACGTCGATCTGGACTTCGCGGCCGACCTGGGGGGATCGCGCTTCCAGCACGGCAGCCCTCGCTATCTGAAGCTGCACCGGGCGCTCGCCGAGGCGCTGGAGCACGAGGCGTTCGACGAGTACGACGCCGTACTGGTGGACTGCGCGCCCAACTTCACCATGGTGACCCGTACCGGAATCGTGGCCAGCGAGCACATCCTGGTGCCGGCCCGGCCCGACTACCTCTCCACGCTGGGCATCGACTACCTTCGTCGCAAGCTGTCCGAGCTGGTGCGCGACTACAACCGGGTGGCCGGCTCGGAGGCCGCCTCGATCAACCCTACTATTCTGGGCGTCGTCTTCAATATGATCCAGTACAGTAGCTCCGGCCCGATCCTGGCCCAGCGCAACTATGTGGCTCAGCCGGGAACGATCGAGGTTCCCGTGTTCAACCAGACGCTCAGGGAAAACAAGACCCTCTTCGGCACCGCCGGATCGGACGGCATCCCGGCGGTCCTCGCGCCCGACGCGAACCCCAACGTCCAGTACGAACTGCAGCAGCTCACCAGCGAATTCGTCGCGAAGATCCGGATCTAGGGAGTACCCGTGACAACCGACCCGGCCGACCTCACCCATCTCGTCCTGCTCAAGGTGGCGGAGTTCATCCGCAGGCTCCCGGCCGACCAGCTGGCGGACCTCGCCGAGGGCAGCGCGAAGCTGGAACTGGTGCCGAAGGGTGGCCGGGTGGCGGCTCGCGGTGCGGGAACGAGCCGCGCGACGGCGGCGCCGACCGTGAGCGTGCAGCGGGTCCGGGAGTACCTGTCGGGGATCGGGGACCGCGCGTCCGGCATCCGGTACGTCGACGAGCTGAAGCTGACCGTGGCGCAGCTGCGGGCGCTGGCGAAGGAGTTGGGCATCGCGGTGCCGAGCAAGGCCGCCAAGGCTCAGGTGACCAGCACCATCGTGGAGTGGACGGTCGGCCACCGGCTGGACTCCGAGTCCATCAGCCGCCCGGCGCCGGCCCGGGGCTGACCCCGCCATCCGGCGCTCCAGCGGTCCAGGAGGCGAGAATGCCCAGGGCCTGGTGTGCGGGGGTGCCGGGCTCGGCGGTCAACACCATGAGGCGCTGCCCGCTGCCGTCGGGGCTGTCCCACACGTCGCAGTCGAGGGTGAGCTCGCCCATGATGGGGTGCCGGTAGCGCTTCGTGCCGGCGCTGCTGCTGGAGACCTGGTGGGAGGCCCACCAGGTGCGGAAATCAGGGTCCCGCGTCGATAGCTCACCGACCAGCACGGCGAGGTCGGGGTCTTCGGGGTCTCTGGCGGCCTCCATGCGCAGCGAGGCCACGCCGGTGCGGGCGGCGTTCTCCCAGTCGGTGTGCAGCGCTCGCATGGCGGGATCGGTGAAGAGCAGGCGAACGTAGTTGCGGCGGTTCGCGGGGATCCTCGAGAAGTCGGTGAACAGGGCGGCGGCGCTGGCGTTCCACGCGAGGATGTCCATGCGCCGTCCGAGCACCATGGCCGGGGTCTCGGTGAGCTGGTCGAGCAGGCGCCGCATGGCCGGCCGGAGCCGCTGGGGCGGACGGCGGCGCGGCCGGCCCGCCGTCTTACCGGCCAGCTCATAGAGGTACGCCTGCTGGTCCTCGTCCAACCGCAGTGCGCGGACCAGGGTGCCGAGCACCGAGGCAGACGCTTCGACCCGGCCCCGCTCGAGGCGGGTGTAGTAGTCGACGCTGATGGCCGCGAGCTGCGCCACCTCTTCCCGGCGCAGCCCCTCGACGCGCCGGAACGACCCGGTGTCGGGCAGACCGACCTCCCGTGGTGTCAGCTGGGCGCGCCGGGCCCGGAGGAAGTCTCCGAGACTCGGGGGAGGCGTGTTCACAGGTTCCATTCTCCGCAGCGGCGCCGGGGATGCGGGGGCAAATTCCTTCCCCCGAAGCCGGGTACCCCGGCAGGAATTCCCCCTTCACCCCGGGCCGGGACGGCGGCGACTCTTGGATTCGCCCCCGGCCACTCGCCGGGCGCAGCCGGCGGACACCTCCGCCGGGCGATATCACAGGGAGAAGACCCAGATGAAGACGAACGTCACGTTCGACAGCGCCGGCCTGGCTCTCGCCGGACACCTCTACACCCCCGACGGGCGGCACCCCGGTCCCCGGCCCGCGATCGTCGTCGGACACCCCGGAAGCGGCGTGAAGGAGCAGGCCGCCGGCCTCTACGCCGAACGGTTGTCCCGCGCCGGCTACGTCACACTCGCATTCGACGCCGCCTATCAGGGTCAGAGCGAGGGCGAGCCGCGCGGGCTCGAGGACCCGTCGCACCGCGTCGAGGACTTCAAGGCGGCGGTCTCGTTCCTGAGCACTCAGACCGCCGTCGATTCCGACCGGATCGGCGCGCTGGGCATCTGCGCGTCCGGCGGCTACGTCATCGCCGCCGCCGCGACCGACCACCGCATCAGGGCCGTCGCGACGGTGAGCGCCGCCGACATGGGTCGCCAGTTCCGCGAGGGCGCCGACGGCACCCAGGACCGGTCGGTCATCCAGGGCCTGCTCGACGCCGCCGCGGCGGCGCGTACCGCCGAGGCCCACGGCGAAGGCGTCGGGACCTTCCCGATTTTCCCGGCGACGGAGGAGCAGGCCCGCGCCGGCGGCCAGCACCTCTTCGAGGGATGGGAGTACTACTGCACCGATCGGGCGCGGCACGAGCGCTCGGCGAAGTCGTTCACCCTCAACAGCGTCGACCGCATCGCGTCATTCGACGCGTTCCAGTTCGTCGGGATGATCGCACCGCGTCCGCTGCTCATGATCGTCGGGACCGAGGCCGTCACCTCGTGGATGACGACGCACGCCATCGAGCACGCCGGGGAGCCCAAGGAGCAGTACTGGGTCGAGGGCGCCAGCCACGTCGCCCTCTACGACAAGGACGAGTTCGTCTCACCGGCGATCGCCAAGCTGGCCGGCTTCTTCCGCGCGAACCTGAGCGACGCCGTCTAGTCGGCCGGCGGGGTGAGCAGCTCCGCGAGCCGGTGCAGGATGCCGGGCCAGGCCTGCTCGGGTGCCGCGCCGCGGACCTGGCCCGCGAGGTGCTCGGCGAGGCGCCGGACGTCGCGCTCCCCGAACGCCGCTACGCCGTCCCGGGTGGTGGGGGCCGACGCGGGTACCGACAGCGGAAGCGGCTCGCCGACGCACACGATGTCGAGGTGGCGGGTGGCCCTGGTGAGCGCGACGTAGAGCATCCGGTGCCCGCGCTCGTCGCCGGCCACGATCTGCTCGGGCTCCACCACGATGACCGCGTCGAACTCCAGGCCCTTCGCCTCCCGTGGGCTCACCAGGTTGACCGCGGCGCCCAACTCGCCCCGGTCGGCGCTGCTCCACTCGACCCCGTTCTCAGCCAGTGCCGCCTCGGTCTCCCGCCGGCAGCGGGGCGGGCAGACGATACCGACGAACAGGCCGGCGGCCGAGTGCCGCATGGCCAGTGCGACCGTCCGGCCGGCCCGCTCGCTGAGGCCGACCCGGTGGATTCCCGGCTCCGCGGGACCGTCGCGTACCACCTCCGGCGGCCTGGCCCCCGGCGCCGCGACCGGCAGCAGCCGCGCCGCGTACCGGTACAGCTGGCGCGGCACCCGGTACCCGTAGCGCAGCTCGGCGACCGCGGTCGGAAGCCGATCGGGCAGGTGACGCGTCACCTCCGCCCAGTCGTCGCGGGCCCACGGCCCGGTCGACTGCGCGATGTCGCCCACCAGGGTCAGCGAACCCGTGGTGCTGCGACGCCCCACGCTGCGCAGCTGCATCGGCGACAGGTCCTGCGCCTCGTCCACCACCACGTGACCGTAACGGTCCTTCGGACCATTGATCAGATGGTCCAACTCATCCAGCAGCGGCAGGTCGGCCGCCGACCAGACCTCCTGGGACAGCCGATCCGCTCCCCGGCGTACCAGCGACGCGGTCTCCGCCTCGGTGAACTCGTCACCGGCGGCGGTGCGCAGCCGCTGCCGGGATCCGAACAGGTCGCGCAGGAACGCCGGGGCGGACTGCTGCGGCCACAGCCGCTCAGCGAGGTTGGCCAGTGCCGGGTCGCCGCCCGAATCCACGCCGGTACGCGCGAGGACGAGCGCGACCAGTCGGTCCCGCAGCAACTGACGGCGTTGCGTGTACGGTCCGATGGCCGCACGGCAGGCCGAGACCGCCTCGGCCACGTCGGCGCCCGGCAGGGTGACGAACCGTCCGCCGATCAGCAGCCGCTCGGCCGGTTCGGGCGCGCCGATCCGGGCGTCCAGGGCTCGGGCCAGCAGTCCCGCCATCCGCGCCTCGCCCTTGAGTCCGGCCAGCTCCTCCGGCTCGTTCCGTCCACGGTGGACGTCCGGTGCCAGCCGGCCGACATCAGCCATGCGCACCTGCGTGTCGCCGAGTTCGGGCAGCACCCGCCCGATGTAGCGGATGAATGTCGGGTGCGGCCCGACGACGAGGACGCTGTCGGCGTCGAGCCGGTCGGGGTGTTGGAACAGCAGCCAGGACACCCGGTGCAGGGCCACCGCGGTCTTTCCGGTACCGGGCCCGCCGTCGACGATGAGCACCTGGTCCAGCGGCGCGCGGATGAGGTCGTACTGGGCGGCCTGGATCGTCGCGACGATGTCACGCATCTGGCCGGTGCGCGCCCGGTCCAGCTCGCCGAGCAGGTAGTCGTCCACGGTCGCGGCTATCTCCGCGAAGACCACGTCGGTGAACGACTGGATGGTGTTGCCGGTGCACTCGAACACTCGCTTGCGGCGCACGCCGCGCGGGTCGGCGTGGCTCGCGGCGAAGTAGGGCGCCGCGGCGGTCGCCCGCCAGTTGACGACCAGCACCTCGGAGTCATCGTCCCTGATGAGGTGTGGGCCGACGTACAGCACCTCGCCGGACTCGCCGTCGATCCGGCCGTACGCCACCGCCTCGCCCGCCTGGCCGATCGCCTGGCGGGCCTGCTCGATGTGCTGCCTCATCGGCTTGGCGGCGCCCCGGTGCGCGGTCGCCAGGGCCAGGTCACCCAGCCCGGCGAGCTTGCGCTCGCGGAATCCGGCGGCGGCGTCGAAGTACGTCTGCTCCTCGGCGATCTCCGCGTCCCGGTCCCCGCCCGGCCCCTGGTCCACGCTCGTTTCCTGGTTCACGCCCGACCCCTGCATTCCCAACCGATCCCGATTGCGGCGTCCCTTCAACGGCTGCGTCAGGGTAGTAGCCGGGCGCCAGCGGCGGTGACCGGGGCGTCTCGACCCGTCCTATCTCGTGGCGGTCAGCGCGGCGATGAGCAGGGCACGGGGGTTTCCGGGTTCCCAGCCGGGGAGCGGGTCGATGGTGTCGGCGTGGACGAAGCCGCGCGCCTTCCTGAACGCGTAGGTGGCGGCGTAGGGCGGGTACCCCGCCGCCGGGTCCAGCGTCTTGACCTCGGCGATCCGCACACCGGCGTCGCGCAGCGCGTCGAGCACGTGTTCGATCAGCGCGGTACCGATGCCGTGGTCGCGGCGGCCGGCGGCTGCCGCGGCCCAGCGGATCTCCGCCGCCTCGCCGCGGCGCTCGACGACGGCGAACCCGGTCACCCGCCTCCGGGCTGTCCGCACACGCCCGTTACGGGGTTGCCGGGGCCGGTTGCGTCGGGGTGACGTGGTCCCGCAGCGGCCCGACCCGCAGCCCGCGCCGGGCACACTCCTCCAGCACCCACGGAAGCGCGCGCAGCGTCGACCGCCAGGCGCACGGTGCCTGGTCGCCGTCGGCGTCGTGCAACAGGATGGTGGCGCCGCCGTTGAGACCCGGCCGCAGCTTCGCCAGTATCGACTCCGGGGTGGCCTGCGGCTTCCAGTCCCGCCCCCAGCAGGTCCACAGCACCGGCGTCAGCTCCAACCGCGCGGCGGCCACCAGCGCCGGCGTGCTGAACAGGCCGTGCGGCGGCCGGAAGAACCGGGGCTCCTGCCCGGTCAGGTCCGCGATCAGCGACCGGGCCCGGGCGAGGTCGGCGTACGTGGCCGCGGGGCCGCGAAGCATCAGGATGCGGTGGCTCCACCCGTGCAGGGCCACCTCGTGACCGGCCTCGACAATGGCGCGGCTCAACGCCGGCGCGCGGGCGGCCATGCAGCCGAGCATGAAGAACGTGGCCTTCACACCCGACTCGTCCAGCGCCTCCAGGAACCTCGGCGTCGAGACGGGGTTCGGCCCGTCGTCAAAGGTCAGCGCTATCCGGCCACCGTCACCGACCCCGGTCACGCGCGCCGACAGTCGCGCCCGTACCCGGGGAATCGCCAGCACGCTCGGTGCCGCGTGGGCCACCACGAGCGCACCGATCGCCGCGCCCACCCGTGCCGCCACCGCGGCCGTACTCGGGGATCGCCGGCTCCGGCGCAGCGTCACGCGGCAGGCCCTTCGCCACCACCGCCTCGCCCGGCGAACTCACTCTGCCCGGCGAACCTGTTCGGTTCGGCGAACCCGCTGTGCTCGGCGAATCCGGCCTTCGCGAGATCCGCGACCACGGTCGCCGGATCGGATTCGAACAGGGCCAGCGCGGCCTGGCACTGCTGCAGGCCCACTCCCCCGTCGATCAACTCGGTCAGCGCCGGACCCAGCGCCTCACGGCTGTGGATCCAGTGGGTCACCCCGGCGAGAACCATGGCCTCCGCGTTCTGCGTACCGTGCCCCGGTATCGCGCGGTAGGTGGCCACCGGCACCCCGCACGCCATCGCCTCCAGGGCGGTCAGCCCACCCGCGTTCTCGACCAGCACATCGACCGCGTGCAGCATGCCGAGCATGTCGTCCACCCAACCGAACACGTGACCGACGCCCTGCTGGCACGCCGCCTGGTACATCTCGGCGTTGTCGCCGCACACCACCACCGGTACCGCGGCCCCGCTGCCGGCGACCTCGGCCGCCGTCGCCACCAGTTCGCCCACGCCCCACGAGCCGGCCACCAGCAGCGCGTACCGTCCGGACGCCGGCAGCCCGAGACGTTCCCGCGCCTCCCGCTTCGCCTCGGCCGATGCCGGGCGGAACAGCGGCGACACCAGCCGGCCGACCACCCTGGTGTCCCCGGCCCCCAGGTCGCGTGCCTGGACGCGGGTCACCTCATGCGCCGCGCAGTGCATGTCGACGCCCGGCGCCACCCAGATCGGGTGCACGCCGAAGTCGGTCAGGTACGTGATCGCCGGTACCGTGAGGCGCTTACTGCGGCGCAGCGGCCCGAGTATCTGTCCGCCGAGCGGAAAGGTGGAGACCACCGCCCGGGCATCGGGGGGCAGCCGGCGCAGCAACCGGCGCCGCATCGGGCGCAGCAGCGCCCGGGTGATGGGCGCCGCACCGTTGAAGGTGCAGGCGATCCGGAACAGCGAGTCGTACAGCCTCGGCCGCCTGGTGAGCATGCGGCGGTACATGGCGCGCAGGAACGGCCCCAGCCAACCGGGAAAGACCGAAATCAGGTCCATGCACTCGACCTGGAACCCGCGTTCCGACAGCCGGCCGGCCAGTTCCCGCGCCGCGCCGTCGTGCCCGGCACCGATGCTGGCCGAGATCACCTGGATGCGCGCGGGTCGTTCGTCCGCACGAGTCGCCAGTTGCTCCGATCGTTCCTTGTCGTCCGTTTTCGCGTCCTTTCCGTCTCGCCCACCGGTACCCGCCGGCACCCGACCGGCCATCGACTCGCCGGCGGCCGGCGGCCGGCTACCCGCTGGCCCGTCACCCGCCAGCCCCGCGCCCGCGCGCTCGGCCGTCGCGAACCCGGCGCCCGGGCCCGCCGACCCCGCGGCGGCTCGCTCGGTCGCCGAACGCCTGCGCGCCCCGCGTCGCTCCAACGGAAGCGGTCGGGCCTGCGGCGCCGCCCCGAGGTGCGCGGCTCCCAGGGCCGCCTGCCACTGACTGCGTACGATCCCCGACAGGTCGTGGCTGGGCCGCCAGCCCAGTTCCCGGCCGATCTTCTCGATGGACGCGACCACCCGCACCGGGTCGCCACCGCGCCGGGGCCGGGCCTCCTCCTCGAAACGGACCCCGGTGACCTCCCGGATCTGGTCAAACACCTGCCCGACCGAGTAGCCGATGCCGCAGCCGACGTTGTAGACCCCGCCCTCGTGCCCGGCGTCCAGCGCATCGGCGGCAACCACGTGCGCCGAGGCGACGTCCAGCACGTGGACGAAGTCCCGGATGCAGGAACCGTCGGGTGTCGGGTAGTCACGGCCGTACACGACCGGTTGCGCCCCTCGTGCGACCGAATCGACCGCGCGCCCGACCAGCCCGATGTCCGACGGTCGAGGGCGACCGATCATCGACGCTCCGGCCACGTTGAAGTACCGCAGAACCAGCGGCCGGAGTCCGTGCACCCGGGCCGCCTCCATCATGATCCATTCACAGACCAGCTTGGTGGCACCGTACGGGTTGAGCGGCTGCAGCTCCGCGTCCTCGCCGACCACGTCGCACTCGGGGTTGCCGTAGACCGCGGCGCTCGACGAGAACACGATCTTCTCGATGCCCGCCTCGGCCATGGCCTCGATCAGTGCCTGGGTCCCGCCCACGTTCTGCTGGTAGTAGGTCAGCGGCCGGGCCAGCGATTCCACCACCGACTTGCGACCGGCCAGGTGGATGACGCCGGTGACGTCATACTCCGCCAGGGCGTGCCGAACCGCCGCGCTGTCTCCCACGGACGCCCGCACCAGCGGTACCTCCGGCGGTACCGTGCCGAGGTCGCCGGAGGACAGGTCGTCCAGTACGACGACCGGGCGGCCACTGTTCAGCAGCGCGCGCACCACCGGGGCGCCGATATATCCTGCCCCGCCCGTTACCAACCAGGCCACGAAGGTCCGTTACCCCGATTGCTCGGTTTAACCCTCGCCGCGCGGCGACCTGACACGTGTGTCCGGTTCCCCGGCCCCGTTCCCCGCGTGGGCGTGACCCCCCCGTTCGGGTGAACGCCCCGCCACCCAGTGACCGGCGCGGATGTATCGAATCGGTGCGCGGCACCGGTGCCGGCGAGGTAAAGGCGCCCGCTAAATGGATTGCTCGCAAGGATCGGCGACCGTACCGTTGTCTTCAGCAACGACGAACGAACAACCACGAACGAACGAACAACCACGAACGAACGAACAAGGAGATCCGAGATGTACCGGCAAGCCTCAGTGAGCCTGCGACAGCTGATGTCGCGGAGCGAGGCGAGCCTGCGGGCGCGTGGGCTGCTGCGTCACGCGCCACTGACACAGAAGTGGGTCATCCGGCCGGACCGGCGGCGCTACTGACGCGAATCCATCGCGTTCACGCCGCCCTCCCCAGCCGGGACGGGCGGCTTTTTCGTTTGTCGCTTCCTCACGAGCGGGTTAGGTGCAACAGGCAGCACGCCGGATTCCAAACCCGGAGGTAGCAGGTTCGAGTCCTGCAACCCGTGCGCGCCCCGGCATGCCGGTGGCATCGAGCGTTGACAACTCCACAGTGGATGGCATTTCTGCGGGTTCGACTCCCGCAGTTTCAGGCGGGTTCGGCTAGCGGTCAGGCCGCCGCGTTCTCAGCGCGGAGACAGGGGTTCGACTCCCCTACTCGCTACCACCTGGCGCAACACAGTGGCCGCCTGCGGCGGCCACGATCAGCGCGAGGGCGACCGGACGCCGGCCGAGGCACGGATGCCGCCGCGGACCACCCCGCGGGCTCCGCGCCGGGCCGCCCTCGCCACGCGCTGATGATGGTCGGCGGGACCGCGGCCCGCCGACCCCCTCCCGAGTCGGCTAACCGGCAGGCCGCCGCGCTCTGAACGCGGTAGTCGAGGTTCGAATCCTCGCCCGGGATCCAGGCCCTCGTAGCCAATCCGGTTCGATACCGAGATTATCCACAAGGGACGATCAACCCTTTTCATCATGCCCGGCTGGCCCAATCTTGGCAGAGGCGCCCGGTTCAGCGCCGGGAGGTTCAGGGTTCGAATCCCTGGCCGGGTACGCACATTCTCGGGATGCTCGCCCGCGCCACACCCTGGCTCGGCCGTGCTCCCCGCGGGGGGTTCGACTTCCTCGCCGTTCGCCATCCCGTCGTGGCCCAGCGGTTAGGGCACTGTCCTGATAAGGCAGCGATCGGTGGTTCGAATCCACCCGGCGGGACCTTGCCCCGGTAGCTCAGTGGATAGAGCAGCGGTTTACGAAGCCGCGAGTCACAGGTTCGAATCCTGTTCGGGGTACGCGATCGGGACGTGGCGTGGCAGCGCGCCACGCACGGATCCACCGACGCCCGCCAGGGCGTGGGTACGGGTCCGAGTTCCCGGCAGGAGATCAGGTGCCGCTAGCTCAACGGTAGAGCTGCTGACTCTTAATCAGCGGGTTCGGGGTTCGAGTCCCCGGCGGCGCACCGCGGGTGTGGTGGAGTGGAACCATACGAGACTCATTATCTCGGGACGCCGTTCGAGTCGGACACCCGCAACCAGGTCCGTGGCGCGGCAAAAGCGTCACGTCTACTGACTGTCGGCCGGTGTTCGAGGCCGGCCCGCAGCCGATTCCGCACGTTCGGCTATGGATGGACCCAGCGACTCCACCGTGGAGAAACCGGTTCGAGTCCCATACGCGCGACCATTCCCACGTCGCCCAGTCGGCAGGGCAGCGGATTGTTAATCCGTACGGCGCTGGTTCGAGCCCAGCCGTGGGAGCGGAAACAGATATCCCGCCGGGTGACTCAGCGATGGCGCGTCACCCCCTACAGATTGTCGAGAACTCAATTCCCCGCGATCACCCTTCTCGCGCGTCGTGGTCGGCCGGCCGCCCGGCGGTCCGTGACACGCTCGTCCTGCCCTCGTGGCGCAGTGGATAGCGCGCGACGTTCCGAGCGTCGAGGCCGGAGGTTCGACTCCTCCCGGGGGCACGCACGACCCGGCAGCGCTCCTGGCGCAGC
Source organism: Rugosimonospora acidiphila (assembly GCF_039543385.1). NCBI lineage: Bacteria > Bacillati > Actinomycetota > Actinomycetes > Micromonosporales > Micromonosporaceae > Rugosimonospora > Rugosimonospora acidiphila. The sequence continues at coordinate 212,447 of NZ_BAABJQ010000010.1, read as the reverse complement.
GACTCGCGCGCAAAGTGAGTGATTTTCGGGATTCGATTCCCCCGCCGGATTTCCAGCCATCCACTGTGGAGTCGGGACCAGTCGCCCGCATCGAGTATGCCGTGATCGTCCGGATATCTCGCTCAGTTGCCTATGCCGAACGGTTCCATAATTGCCCATCGATATGGCACTCTCTCATCATGTCGTTCGGCCGTTTCCCCTGAAAGACAACTGAAGGAAAGACCGCGCCATGAAAGATTCCACGGCGAAAAATGCGCCAGGCTCATCGGCGACGAAAAGTTTCATAGCGAAAGCTCCGCTCTCGGAAAGGGCGTGACTCGCAACCCCGTTCAGCGGATGAACGGCGTGCGTGAATACCGCGAGAGGTAAGGCAGCGGATGCGTACCAGCGTCGAAGGAGGCCACGTGTCGTCCCGGTTGACCGCCGGCTACACGGCCCTGATGGCTCTGCTCGGAGCAAGTGTGTTCGCCGCGCCCGGTCTCGGCGCCCTCAGCTGGGCGGCGATCGGGCTGTGCAGCGCGGCCGCCGTGGTCGTGGGCGTCAGGCGCTTTGCCCCGTCGCGGCCCCTGCCCTGGTGGGTGCTTGCCGCCGCGATCCTCGCCATGGGGGCCGGAGACACCATCTACGGCGCGGAGGCCGCCGGCTGGCTGCACGCCCCGGCCCTCGCGGACATCTGCTACCTGGCGATGTTTCCGCTGATGACCACCGGCCTGATTCAGATGGCGCGGTCCAGCGCGGTGCTTGTCGACTGGTCCCGGATGCTCGACCTGCTGACCTTCACCTGCGCCGCCGCGCTGCTGTCCTGGATGTGGCTCGTCACCCCCGGGCTGGGCGCCGACAACCTCGGCCACGCCGCGAAGTCGGTGACGGCTGCGTACGCCCTGGGCGATCTGCTGATCCTGGTGACCACGGTGGGGTTGGCGGTCGCCGCCGGGCGGAACGCGTCGATGACCCTGCTGGCCCTGGGTGCCATCGCACTGTTGGCGGCGGACGTCTGGTACGCCCTGGCCACGCTGGGCGGTGGCTGGCATCCCGGTGGCCCCGCGGAGTCGCCCTACCTGCTGCTCTACTACTGCTGGGGCGCGGCGGCGCTGCGGCCGTCGATGGTGCGGCTCACCCAGCCGGTACCGGCCCGCTCCCCGCAGCTGCCGATCCGCTCGGCCGCGCTGCTGGGCCTGTCGTTGTCGACTCCGCCGGCGGTGCTGCTGGTGGAGGCGAGCGCCGGGCAGGTGCGTGACGGCGTCATCATCGGGGCCGCCTGGATGCTGATGTCCGCGCTCGTCATCACCAGGCTGGCCATGGCGTTGAGCCGGCACCGCCAGACCGTCGACCGGCAGCAGCAGCTGCGCCGGGGCTGCGGCACGCTGGTCGCGGCGAGCGACATCGCGAAGGTGGACGACGCGCTGCGCGCGGCCGTCGGCGACCTCATGCCCGCCGGGCTGGCACACACCGTGTTACTCGCCGTGCAGGACCCGCGCTCGCCGGGGGATCCGGATCCGATCGCCAAACTCATCAAGCGGTACCCGCTGCCGCACGCCGACCAGGGGCGCACCCGCCTGGTGAATACCCGCATGCTGCACCCGGAACTGGGCGACCGCCTGGACTGGCACCCCGCAACGCTGGTCTGCCGCCTCGCCGTCGACCATCGCGACCAGGACGACCCCGAACTGGGCGCCCTGCTGGTCGCGGGTGACGGCGTCGCGCTGGCCGCTATCCAGGACGCGGTCGAGGTGCTCGCCGCGCAGGCCTCGCTGGCGCTGGAGCGCATCGCGCTGACCGACGCCATCAACCGCCGCTCCAACGAGGAGTATCTGCGGGCGGCCACCCGCAACAGCATCGACGCGGTGATCATCGTGGACGGCGATCGGTGCGTCCGCTACACGAGCCCGGCCCTGGCCGACATCATCGGCTCCGACGTGCCGATCCTCACGGCGCTGCGCGACATCGTGCACCCCGACGACCACGAGCAGATCGAGCGCACGCTGCGGGCGGCGCACCGGACGCCCCAGCCCGACGGGGCGCGCGCCTGGTGGCACCTGCCCCGCCCGAACGGCGGCGTGATGACGGTCGAGGTGAGCTGCCGCGACCTGCGCCACGACCGGAGGGTGCGGGGCTACGTGATCACTATGCGGGACCTGGCCGAACAGGAGGCCATGCAGCGCGAGTCCATCCGCCGCGCGCTGAGCGCCCTGCCCGCCGCGCAGAACCGGGAGCGCTCGCACCGCCGGTTCGGCTGAGCGCGTGGCCCCCGACTGTCCACGTCCCGCCTGTCCGGATACCGCCTGTCCGGATACGGAAGCCGCATCCGGAATCCGCGTGCTGGGCGACGAACCACCCGAAACCACCGCGCCCGACGGACCCGACTCCCCGCGCTGGTCAGCGACTCGACTAACGTGATCGACATGGCGACAACCGGCCCGTCCAGCATCATGATGCCGGTGGATCTGGGCACCGCGGAGTTCGTACCCGACCCACGGCGCCCGCGCGCCTGGACCCTCCTCATCGACGGCGTCGCTCAGTCCTATGTGGACCTGGATCGGCCGACCCACCTGGAGTTCGAGTACGCCCGGCGGGTTGCCGCTGTTGTCGACGTGGTGACACGGCGGGCCGAGGCGATCCGGGCGCTGCACCTGGGCGGTGGGGGGCTGACCCTGCCCCGTTACGTGGCCGCCACCCGGCCCGGCTCGGCGCAGCGGGTGGTCGAGCGGGACGCGACGCTCAGCGAGGCGGTGGGCCGGATCCTGCCGCTGCCGGGCGACGCGCGGATCGAGGTACTCATCGGGGACGCCCGTGAGGAGGCCACCCGCCCCGACCCGGTCGGTGAGGATCGCGGACGCTTCGATCTGGTGGTCGCCGACGTGTATCAGGCCGCCCAGATGCCGGCTCAGGTGGCGACCGTGGAGTTCGCCGAGGGAGTACGCGGACTGCTGGCCGACACCGGGCTGTACGTGCTGAACGTCACCGACCTGCCCGGCCTGACCCTGTCCCGCGTCCAGGCGGCCACCCTGCGCGGCGTGTTCGCCGACGTGGCCGTGATCGGTCAGCCCGGCATGCTGCGCGGGCGCCGGTTCGGCAACGTGGTGCTGGCCGCCTCGCCGAGGCCCGGAGGACTGCCGGTATCCCGGCTGACCGCCGCCCTCCGTGACGCGGAGGGCGGCGGCGCGAGACTGGTACACGCGGCCGAACTGGACGACTTCGTCGCTGGGGCCCGCCCGTTCACCGACTCGGCGGCCGGCGTGCGGCTGCGGCCCACGTGGCGGGACTGAATCAGCCGAACACCCTGGCCAGCCACGCCTGCCAGGTGCGGCCGGCCTCCGCCGCGTCCACGCCCGGCGCGAACAATTGGTGCATCGCCAGCATCGGACCCTGGAAGCCGCGCACCATCCGGTACATCGCGTCGTTCGTGCGCACGCAGGCGACGTGGTCGTTGACGAAGTACGCGACGCCCTCCACCGCCTGCGCCCCGTCCGGGCTCAGCCGCACCCGGTCGCCCTCGCGCACCGGCCGGTCGAGGCCGAACGCGGCGCCCAGCGCCGCCCACGCACGATCCCAGTCGGTGATCGGTGGCCCGAACGCGAGGACCGGGGTCGCGGTGCGGTTCGCGAAGTGGTTCACATACTCGACGAGGGTGCGGAAGACCATCGCGCCGCCCTTGGTCATCGCCTCGAACTCGTCCGCCCAGTCGTCGCCGGGCAGGAACCCGCTGGTCACCACGCGAATCGAGGCTCCGCCCCCAGCCCGCGCCTCAACGAGGAAGTCGTAGGCCAAGAACCGCCCGTCCGGCTCCGGCGGGGCACCGTAGGCGAACCGCTTCCCGGGCTCCTCGGCGAAGATGGGCGCCACCGGCGTGTACTGACCGAAGACGGTACGCACCTCGCCACCGGCCACCTCGTTGTGCCCCATGTACCAGGAGTCGATCCCCGGACCGGTGGCGATGGCCTGCCACACCTCGTCAACCGTGGCGTCCACATCCGCGTCGAGGGACACCTCGAACTCGTGCCCCATCTCAGGACTCCGCCCCGTCTCGCGATTCCGTCCCATGTCGGGATTCCGCCCGAAAGAAGTTGATCAGCGCGGGGGCCAGCAGCGCCGGCTTCACCTGATGCGTCTGCCCCGGCAGCGTGGTGCGCCTCGGGTGCGGGATCGCGTCGGCCACCGCCTGGACACCGTTGTGCATCCAGGCCGGGCTCTTGCCCCCGTCCGCCACCAGGGTGGGCACGTCGATGGCACCGAGTACCTTGCGGAACTCCTCCGGCAGGCCCTGCCCACGGAAGGCGTCGCCGAGGACTGCGAAGTCGTACCGCAGCGTCGGCGCCACCGCCTTGAGCTTCGGCCAGGCCGGGGTGAGCCGCAGGACGTACGGCACGAAGGCCGGAGCGGCGACCACCTTGGTCATGAAGAACGAGACGACATTCCCGTTGCGCCCGGCCGCGATCAGATCGTCGACCTGCTTCCGGTAATCCTCCGGCGGCGCTGGCCGGCTCCGGTCGACCAGCAGCGGCGGCTCGTACACGGCCAGGCTGCGCACCTTGCCCGGCAGCGCGGCGGTGGCCCGCATGGCCAGCACGGCACCGGAGGAGATGCCGAACAGGTGCACCGGCGCGCCCGCCGCGTCAATGAGCGCCTCCAGGTCGTCGATCTCCCGCTCCGCCGCGTACGGCTGGGTGTCGCCGCTCTGGCCACGGCCGCGCCGATCGTAGTTGTACACGGTGAAGTTCGGCGCCAGCAGCGGAGCGAGCTCGGGCATCGGCCCGAACGATCGACTGCAGAACGCGCCGTCAACCAGGACGAGCGCCGGCCCCTCGCCGGTCCGGTCATACCCGATGGCGGTTCCGTCGGCGGAGGTCACCGTTCGCGTCGCGGGATTCATCGCGGTCCAATCCTTTCGCCTTTATCGTTGCCATTGTCGTCGTCACGGGTGCCGTCGATGCGCTCGCCGGCCTCGCCGTTGGTGCCGGCGCCCTCGCTGGCGCCGAAGCTTTCGTTGGTGCCGAAGCTTTTGTTGGTGCCGAAGCTGTCGTTGGTGCCGGCGGTGTCGTTGGTGCCGGCGGTGTCGTTGGCGCCGACGCTGGCGTTGGTCGCCACCATGCTCGGATGCACGGCCACGAGCACCCGGTGCTTGCGTCCGCCGGGTGCCCGATCGTCGTGATACTTGCCGACCAGCGCGGTCACCGCGGCGGTCAGCTCCTCAGTGAACGCCGACCGATCCGCCGCTGAGGCGAACCGGACCTCGCCGTCGAGCGCGAAGGTCGCGACCCGCCTGCCGGCCCTGGCGCCGCCGGTGATGAGCGCGCCGACGTCGCGGACGAGCTTCGCGGCAAGCGCCAGGAGCCAGCTCGCGGACAGCCGGTCGGGATCCCGGGCCGGGTCGGGGGCCAGCGACGAGAGCGCGACCGGCGATATCACGTACGACGCTGCGGTGGCCCGCAGCACGCGCTCCGTCACGTTGCCCTTGCGCCGCTCCTCCACCAGTTCGACGAGGCCGTGCTCCTCCAACGTCCGTAGGTGGTAGTTGACCTTCTGCCGGGCCAGACCGACCCGGGCGGCAAGGGTGGTGGCCGACCCGGGCTCGGCCAACGCGGCCAGCAGCCGCGCCCGGATCGGGTCCAGGGACGCCTCGGCGGCCGCCGGATCCTCGATCACTGTTACCTCGAACATGCCATCGAGCGTGTCACCGACAGATTTTTTTGTCAAGACAAGATTGGCTGTCGGGTCAGGGGTTCGGACGGTCAGCGGATATGCGGGTAAATGCCGCGTAACGGTGGCAAGTACGGGCGGAAAGGGGGGCGCCCTCCCGAAACGGGGGGATCGGAATACACAGCCCCGGCGGGATCGGGTACAGTCTGAACCCGCTGAGGGCGATTAGCTCAGCGGGAGAGCGCTTCGTTCACACCGAAGAGGTCACTGGTTCGATCCCAGTATCGCCCACCCAGGTCAGGGGCCATAATCCATTGATGGATGTGGCCCCTTTCGCGTCCGTACAGCAACGAAGTACAGCAATCGCCCTGGTCACGCATCGGCCGACCCGCCCAAGCTCTCGCCCGGGCGCTTGAGCGCGTCCCGGGTCGACTTGCTCGACACCTGCGTGTAGATCTCCATCGTGATGGAAAACTGCGCATGCCGCAGGATCTGCATAGCGACCCGGGGATGCACGTCCAGGTCTGCGAGCAGGGTCCCGCAGGTGCGCCGGGCATCGTGGACCGTGATCCGCCGCACGCCAGCCTTCATGATCCGGGTGTCGTAGGACCGGCTGAAGTTGCGCGGCTCGACCGGCGTGCTGAACCGCGTCGTGAACACCAACCCGGAACCCTGCCACGCCTTGCCCGCCTCCGACCGCGCCTCCCGCTGTCGGACCTGCCGATGGCGCAGCGCGGCGACGCAGATGTCGGGCAGGGGAAGCGTGGCGTCTGAGCCCTCCGTCTTGGTCTCCCGATGGAGGAGCTGACGCCGCACCCGTTGCAGCTGACGGCCAATGGTCAGCTCTGCCCCGTCGAGGTCGATGTCATCCCAGGTCAGCCCCAGCGCCTCACCCTTACGCAACCCCAGCACCAGCACCAGGACGTACGCGGCGTAGAAGACATCATCGTCGGTGCGCGCGGACTCCAGGAACCGACGCGCGTCGTCGCTGGACCAGGCTTTGCGCTTCTTCGATCGTGAGCTAGGCAACGTCACCGAGGCGGCCACGTTCTTGCCGATCAGCTCATCGATGATGGCCTGCGACAACGCGGTGCGTAGCGTGCCCCGGATGTCGCTCACCGTCCGGGCCAGACGGCACGTTATCGCAGCACTGTCCCAAGGCATGGCCGACAGCGAACCCCACGCGGAAGCTGAGCCAGCTCTAGCGCAGAACCAGGCTCTCGATGATCTGTTGTTGCTGCACTCGACCTCCTGGCGGGTAGACGGACCCGCCGTCATGGTGACGTACATTGCGGTCATCTCTTCGTTCGGGCTTGTGCGCGACCGCTGGCCCGACGCGCGACCGGTCAGAATCGGACTTGCAACCGCCGTTGGGAAGCCGCCCGTTGCCAGCCCCGTCGAGCCGCCGGAACCTCGATACATCGACGTTCTAATGCATGCGCTGCGCCACATTCGGTTTCTTTTGGAGACCGACGACACTAACAGCGCCGTGCTGGACCAGCGCTGGCGCCGACACCTGGCCTCGCTAGAGCCGGCATTAGCAGGGATGTACCGGCGAGACCGAGACGCCGCATAGCGCCAGCAGTCCACAGGGCCCGGTCTTCGGACTGGGCCCTGTAGTCGTCCGCGACGGCTAGATGTCTTGGCTCAATCCACCGCCCAGGCGCTCCGCACTGTACTGGCGGCTAATAGCGCGACGAGACGACACATCGTTACGCTTCACTGCGATTCTTCGCAGCGCGGATAAGGGAGCGTGTGGACAAGTTGGAACCTCTGGCGCCGGACGAGCAACAGGGCACACAGCACCAGCAGGTAGAGGCGCCCGATCGTACCTACAAACTAGCCCGTTCCTAATTCGTGTGCCGTCCGATCTCCTGACGCCGCTGCCAGCGGAGTAGAGCAGCCCTAGCCACCAGGGCCGATCGCGCATGACGCCGGTAACGGGTACGCACAGGCCATGTTCACACCCGTCAGACATTGGGGACTCATCGCCGGGCCGCACTAGCTCAGGCGTGGACCTCGCTACAACCCAGTCGTTCGAGACTCGGTTGTCTGCTCATCGTCACCGTAGATTGCTGCCTGTGCATCTCCCATGAGTCGCTGACGCTCGTCCGGGCTCAGGTCGGCTTCCCAGCGCTTGTACTGTTGGATGCCTTGACTGATCGGGTCGGCGTACGCGGACGTGCGGGCGACGCTGCGCAGGTCGGTGCCGCCGCTGAGGAGTTCACGGGCCATCTCGGCGAGTTCCGGGCCGGCGGCGCCACCTTTGAGCCGTTGCAGGCTGCGCTTGACCGCGTCGGCGAGCTGAGGCGTTCCGATCATTTCTTCAAGGTCGCGGTCGAGAGGATTGTCCGTCACGTCAGGCTCCAGGCGCGACGTAGGCGACGTTCGGGAGGTTGATGGCGGACAGGTTGCCGCCCTTGTAGCCCAGGTCCATGCCGGCGCCGGCGATGCCGACAATGACGGTGATGGCAGCGTTAATGATGGTCGAGGCGCTGTTGATGAGTTTCACCATATCGGCGACGATCAGCGTGGCGGCAGCGTAGCCGGCGACGGCGCCGATGCCGGTTTCGGCGAGGACAGTGCCAGCGGCTGCGGTGATGCCGGCGAGGATGGCCTTATCCGCTAGCGCCTGCAAGATGTTGCCGAGCTGGTTCGATAGGTGCCACGCCCCCTGGGCCGCCTTGTGGTATGCCTCCCGACTGTCGCGTAAGGCGATTTGCTGGCCGCTGGCGGCAGAGGCGAGGGTTGAGAAGTAGCCGAACGCTGCGTCGTCGGCATTGCCGTCCCAACGATTATCCAACTGCAACATGCCCTGCTGGATGTTGATGCCGATCTGCTGCATGCACTCAGCCAGGTTCCCCATCGCGTCGCCGAACTTCCAGATGGCGGCCCAGTCGCCGCCAACCCAGTCGGTGAAGTAGCCAAACACGTCGAAGCCGGTGAGGCTTTCGATGGCGCTGTTGATCCACGCCGATGGTGAAACGTAGTTGAACAGGTCCGCCGGGTTGGCGAAGCCGTTGCTAACGCTGTCGTCGGGTTCACCGGGCTCGGTGAGAAGCGCGGTGGGATCGTCCACGTCGGGTCCCCGTTCGCTGTTCTGGTCAGCTGCGGTTGATCGGCGCCCGTGGCGTGGCCGGGTAGGAAGCGTCGATCATCGCCGCCGTCTTCAGATCGGTGTGCTCGTAGTCGTCCGCCTCCTTCGAGAGGACAGTGCTGGAGGCGTCGGCAAGCTCGGCGAGATGCTTCAACATCGTGTTCAGCTGGGATACGAAATTGGCATGCTGAGGAAAAATCATCCCCAAGATGCCTTTCTCGTGGGCGTTCAAGGTGCCCCACCGGTTGACGTAAGTCCTGGCGGCGTCGGCGTCGCGCCAAGCGTCGTCGAGCTGGCCAGCGTAGGTGCGCAGCGCTTGAGGTTCGACGCGGAAACTCATGAGTTCACCTGGTTCAAGGCGATCGCGTCGGCAATCAGCAGGACCAGCCCGATGGCCGTGTAGAGGGCGCAGCGCCGCCAGAGTGCCGTCGTTCGGTAAGAATCAGTGGTGCGATGCAGCCGGACCGCATCAATAGCCGCGGGTACGAACGCCGCACCCGGGATAAGGATCAGCGGCCAGGTAATCACCGGCACCGAGGTGCGTCCGGCCAGGGTAACCACGCCACCCACCAGAACAAGGATGTAGACGAACGCGAGCAGCAGTGCGAACTTGCCCACCAACCGGCGCATCTCCATCGTTTCCGCGCTGGGCTTCACGTGTCCCCTCTCCCCGTATGACACCACTCTGATCTTATCAACCGTTATCCATGCGAACAGGTCTCTGTCTCGTGGCTGACATCGAGAGAGAACCGTAACGTGTTCCGATCAGGCGCCTCCTGGAGACGCCTTGGAGACGATCTTGCGAATTGGCCCTCGGCTGACCATGTCAGGCCGACGGCAACCGCTACCTTGACCAGCGCGTATAGCCGAAGAACCAGGTGGTGAGACCAGCCCGACCTAATTCACACCGAAGAGGTCACTGGTTCGATTCCAGTATCGCCCACCTGGTCAGGGGTCATGTCTCATCGATGGACATGGCCCCTTTTGCTGCCTGCGTGACTAACTGAGTGACTAAGCCCCTCGGGCCTTGCCCGCTTTCGCGGCACGGCGTCAACGTGCGGGTCCTCGCCGACACCCGTGGCCGGCTGCTGTGGGCCTCGCCTGCCCTGCCTGGTGCCACTCACGACCTGACCGCCGCCCGCCGCCACGGCATCCCCACCGCCTTGGCCAAATTCGGCGTCGCCTGCTACGCCGACAACGCATACCGCGCCGCCGGACCGACCATCGCCGTCCCGTTCCGACGTAAGCCACGCCGCCTATCGGCCAACCAGCAGAAAGTCAACGCCAACCATGCCCGCAACCGGGCACCCGGCGAACGCGCCGTCGCCACCCTCAAGACCTGGAAGGTCTTAACGAACCTCCGTTGTTGCCCACGCCAGGCCACCACGATCATCGCCGCCATCCGTGTCCTTCAAGCCGCCGAAGACCAGCACAGATGAGATTGGAAGGGGCTCACTTCTTCGGCCGGCGGATTCTTTCCTTCTGGCGGAGGCGTGTTTCCGATTCTGACAGCCTCGACCGCGAAAAGTTGCGCCATGAGGCTCTGCACGCAACGTCGTACCTCATCGCTGCCGATCAGATGTAGTTGAGCGATCACTCGGCTAATACGAGAATCGGTCTCCTACTGGTCATAAATCCGCTCCATAAGGTACTTCTTATGCGCCTCATCTCGGTCCATCCATGGCAGCGAATCAGCAGTACCAGCCCAAGCCCGTACATCCCTAACCCACGGCTGGAGTGCCTCTATGAGGGCCGTGTAGACCTCTTGACGGCGGTTCAACCACCGGGACACCTCGAATGTGACTGTTTCCAAAATGCTGCTGAGCTGCAAAAACGAGGCTGAAACACTGGGGACGGTGACCGAGGCTCGAAACGAAAGCGACCTGGACTTAGGGTTCCAGCGTGAAGGCCGCGAGACCCAGGAAGAGGCCGCGCGAGTTTGGCCGGGAATCAGGTGGTGAACAGGAGCACGACGAACAGCAGGAACGGGATCCCAATGAAGGTCAGGCACAGGATCAGTGGCAGCGAGACCAGAGCGGGGCCCGGATCGAGCGGATCCGGATGCTTGCGCGTCGCGTTCACGAGCGGCTGTGCGGGCCCGAGCCGGGTAATCCGTCGGGCCCGGATCCGGTTGATGAGCAGCATGATCGGCACCGTGAAGCCACCGACGTGCCACCAGCCCAGCTTCAGAGAGGCGCGCTGCTTCCTGTGGTACTCGTGCAGACCGCAGTCGCGGCACAGAACCGCCTTGACCGAGCTGAGCCGGTAAGCGATCAGCAGGCCGACCATGGACTGAAACACCACTCGACGTGCGGGCGCCCGGCGGCAGTACTCGCACCTCTCGACGTACGACCCGGCCGGTCGCGCCTTAGCCGTCCCGATCCGTGCCGGAGCTTTTTTGGCGGCAGTGGCATTTGTGGGTTCCACGGATGACATGTCTCCCCCAATGATCAGTTCGGCGGCATGAGGCTACAAGCGCCGTCTATGGCCCGTCAACGGCTCTTCGGATTCAATGGCAGCGTCAGCCGGCCTACTACATCGCGCCGCGATCTTTGCCGCGATCTTTGCCGCGATCTTTGTCGAGTCCCACCTGATGGCCGCATGAACGACTGGCCCGACGTAGTCTGCGGGACGGGCATCGCGAGGTGTGTCGGCTCACGTCCGGTCCTAACGATGACGGGTCTTGGAACTTTACGTACGTCGGCCTGGAACCTCTGGCTCCATAGCAGGCCACGGCGTTGCGGGCGTTCCGTCAACCCGGTGTTTCAGCGCTCTGACGGGTGAGTGGCTAACTGCGTGACTGTCATGACGAACCTTGGCGGACACGAGCGCACCGCGATGAACTGTTTGCGCAGATTTCGTTCCGATCGGCCGTCTTGGAGAATTCCCGGAGATGGTCTTAGCTGGTCACTGTTCAGGCCCCCTCTCCCCCAGCCATCAACAGCCGGTCGAGCTCGGCGACTGGCGACCGGGGGTCGAGTACCGGGCGAGCGTCTAGGGCCTCGGCCCAGACCTTGGTCAGACCCGCTACTAGTCGATCGATCATGGGATCTGTCACGTGGGAGTACCGGGCTTGGATTGAGCCGTTCTCGTGCCCCATTTGGGCATCCATGAGCTTGTGGGGTGTGCCTAGCTCTTCCATGAGCGTCTTGTAGCTGTGTCGGAGACTGTGGGGAGTGAGGTTGGCCCCGATTGGTGCCCAGCAGGCATCTGCTCGCCCGGCGGCGTTGCGGCCCCGGACAGGGACACCCGGAAGGGGTGCCGCCCCGATAGGGAGGACGCCGGCCGGTCCGGTCTTCTTTGGGTACCGACCTGTAAGGGCGGGTTGGAAGATCCGGGCGGCGAAGTTGTTGCGCCGCCAGTGTGCGGCCAGGTCGTGCCGACGGCACCGCGCTGGTAGCCCAGTTCTTCGATCGCCGCGACCACCGCCGCCCGAGTTCTCTCCGAGACTGACTCTGGCTGATTGAGCACGGTCGAGGCGGTCCCGATCGAGACACCGGCCCGGCGAGCCACGTCGATCAACCGCGTTCCCGGTACACGAGCGCTGCTGCGGGCCGGACCATAGCCGCGGAAGGTGTACGTCAGCCCGTGGCACGAACAGGCCGTGGGCTTGATGCGGGCGATGTGACCCGTGACGAGTGTGGCCTACCAGTTCGGGATGACGATGGTGCGGTACGAGTCGTCTTTGGGCGGGCACCGCAGGAGTTGCCCGTTGTTGAGTTCGTAGAGTTGCCACTCGGCTAATCAGGCGTACCCAAGCGATCCGGTCACGCAGGTATCGGCATTGATCGTTTCCGTAGGCGACCAAGCCAGACGGTGATCGCGAGCGCCGCCAATGACACGGCTACCCCGACCGTGGTCTGCACCCACGACGGGTAGAGCCAGAACTGCGGAACACCGAACGTGTTGACCGGGTTGCCCAGCACCACGACGCCGGCGAGGGCGAACAGCACCTCTGCGGCGACCAGAGCGCGCCTGCGGGGTTGCCAGCGGGCAGTGCGCATCGCGGTGTGCCGCCGGGCCAACGACAGCGTTACCAACATCAGTACCCCGAGGCCGAACAGCACCAGGCCCGTGATTCCCAGCTGTACCAGGTTCACGGTGCCGGGAGAGCGTGCCGTCAGGGCCACCGTCACCATCCTGCCGAGTCCGAGCGACAGTAGGACCGCCCCGGCCAGGGCCCAAACGCCGGTCAGCGCGGGACGCAGCAGGTTGCGGTGGGCGGCGCGGAGGTCGCGGGCGACCTTTGTCGGCGAGCCGAACCGGGTCACCGCCGCGCGCTCGGCCGCCGCCGGATCGAGCCCACGACTCTTCTCATCCGCCACGGCGGCCCTGAGATGGTCCTCGATCTCGACGAGCGCGCGCCGGCCACCGGCGCCGGTCCCGGTCAGACCGTCGAACACGTCGTCAAGCCAGCGCTCCACGGTGCCGCCGGGCACGAGGTCCGCGCTGTCGTTCTCGTCGGGCACTAGTGCACTCCCTGTCATCCGGTCGGCTCGGGGTGCACCCGGCCGACGATCAGCTGTACTCCCTTGGCGAACTCTCGCCATTCCCGGTTCTTGCGCTGCAGGGCCGTGCGCCCCTGCGGGGTCAACTGGTAGCTGCGCCGCCGCCGCGGAGCCCCCTCCTCCCAGAACCCGGCCACCAACCCATCGCGCTCCAGCCGGTGCAGAGCCGGGTAGACCGTGCCCTCGGGCAGGTCGAAGGTGCCACCCGAGCCCTCCCGCAACGCGATGATCAGCGCGTATCCGTGCGCCGGACCGCGATCGTGCAGCGTGGCGAGCAGCAGGAGATCCAGGTGTCCGCGCAGATCCATACCTAGGAACCTAGGCATAGGCATGCTAGGTGTCAAGTACAGGGCCCAGCAGATGGAGAGTCGGCCGACCATTCGACGGGTTCTCCCGTTTCGAGATCTAACTGGAGCCCGTGCAACGCCAAGCGTGGGCACTTTGGAGACGATCTTGTAAGAACGTCGTCGTCCGGCCACGACAGACCGATGACCACCCACGCCATGACCTGCGCGGGTAGACAAAGAAGCAGACGGTGAGACGAGCCCGACCCCATTCACACCGAAGAGGTCACTGGTTCGATCCCAGTATCGCCTCGCCCACCATGCACAGCGGCAACGGCCATGAGCTGCGGGAACGCGGTTCTCATGTCAACTCATAGCCGGCCGTCTATGGCGGCACCATACCTGGGCTGCGGCGACGCGGTTCTTATGAGGTTGCATGTCGGGCACAGGTGCAGGTGCGCAAACCAGGACTTCGCCTCGGTGTAGGCGACCGGTCATGATCTACTAACGATCTTTGATGATGGTTGCTGAGTAGCGCCGTGGTGTCCGGACTCAGCGTCCGCGAGAGCCCGGGCTGGAAGCGGCCGGCTTCATCCTCAAAGACGCTGGCCCACCCCTGCTCGTCGAGGCCGTACGCGCCGCTCACAACGGCGACGCGCTCGTCTCCCCGTCGATCACCGTACGACTGCTACGCCACTTGACCGTGCCGGCCCCACACCCCGACAGGTCACTGCCGCCGTTGTCCGAACGCGAGATCGAGGTGGTACGGGAGATCGCCCGCGGCCGCACCAACTTGAAGATCGGGGCCGAACGCCGTCTGGGCCTACGAGAACCGAATCATCGGAAACGCCTGAGCCTGCCGCCAATCATGCACCCACGAGCCGCGGTACGCCGGTCACGCAGCGCGTCGCTCGGCGTCGTTCCGGTTCGATTCGACTTGCGGAGCTGCCGCGATCAAACAGGCATCATGCCCGCAGCCGTCGTCGTACTGGCTGGACGCTCGCATCCGCGCCTTGAACAGGGAAAACGCGTTCTTATTCATGTGCGAATGCTCCACCGCCCACGCCCCTGAACGTAGGTCCGTGACTAATATCATGCGTTGCATGGGAAAGGTCATTCTGCACAGCGCGGTCACCGTCAACGCCGCCTACGAGGCGCCGACCCCGGAGGAGTGGTTGGAGCTCGACAACGAAAGCCGCGATGCGAGCCAAGATCAGCTGATGCTCGCCGACGCGATGCTGCTCGGGCGCAAGACCTACGAGGGCCTGGCGGCCCTGTGGCCGACACTCGGCGAGGTCCCGGGGATGGAGAGGTTCGCGGACCGGATCAACTCGATGCCGAAATACGTTGCATCGCGGACACTGTCCGCCCCGTTGACGTGGAACGCGACGCTGCTCGAGGGCGACCTGACCGAGAGCGTCACGAAGGTCAAAGAAAGCAGCACGCTGTGGGTCTCCGGGTGCGGGGAGTTCGCGCAGGCGCTGGCGCAGCGCGGCCTGATCGACGAGTACTGGTTCGGGGTGCACCCGCACCTATGGCCCGCCGGCCCGCGGTTCTTCGACGGCTTCGGGCCGCTGCGGCTCGAGCTGGTATCGGCCACGCAGTACAAGTCCGGGGTGATCACGCTCTGCTACCGGCCCGCGAACGGCTGAGGGAGCAGCGTGACGGGAAAGACGATCATGGGCGCCGTTGCGTCGGTGGACGCGGGCGTTCCGTCACCAGCCCCCAGTGTTTCAGCACTCTGGCGAGTGAGTAGCTAACCGCGTAACTGTCGTAACGAACCCTGGCGGACCCGAACGTACTGCGAGGAACCGTTTGCGCAGGTAAACCAGCGTGCGGCGCGACGGCCGGGGGCGGCAGCCCCACGTCCGTCACCGACGACGACCCGGCGGCGACGGACGCGGACCGGCGTGCGGTCGCTGCCGCGGCCGGCACCTCGCACGCGGCGTTCCTCGGCCCGGGGCGGACGCCGGACGGTGGCTGGCCGGTCCGGTTCTTCACCGCCACCGCCGAACTGTCCGGCTGCGGCCACGGCACCATTGCCGCGCAGGCCGTCCGGTTGACCCGCACCGCGCTGGGCGAGCTGAACGACCGCCAACACACCGGGGGGCGCACGTTCGACACCGTCGCGATCCGCCGCCCCGCCGGCATCGAGGTGCGGTTCGACCAGGGCCTCGTCGCGCTGCGTCACCCGGCACCGCAAGGCTGACCGTCGACGACGCGGCCAGGGGTATCGCCACCTCGGCGGTACCCCTGGTCCACGATGACACTCGAATCAACCTCCGGTGTCGCGAGCATCGGCGTGGTGAGCAGGAAGGTCAGCCGTGCCGATTCCGGACGATGGAGCCGGCCGGCCCCATGAGCTGATTCGTCACGCCACCGCCGGGCTGGAGTCGCCGACGATGGTGGCCAGAATGTCGAACTGCCGCGCTTCGAGGCGACGGGTGGCCACCCGGCCGAGCCCGAGGGCCAGCGCCGCTCCCGTGCCGGCGGCGACCGGTACCGCGAGCCAGGACAGCACCGGCGAGCCGGCGACCGCCCCGACGATCAGCAGCCCGGCGGCGGGAGCGGCGGTGAGCGGAGTGAGCAGGAGCGTCGCGTACGCCTTGATCACCCAGCCCGGGGTCAGGCCGCCGTGGTCGTCCAGGGTCTGCACGCTGATCACCGAGGCGAGCGGGAACAGGCCCAGCCCTCCGCCGAGGATGGCCAGCGTGGCGGCCAGCATCCACGGCCAGGCCCAGGACTGCCCGCCTACCGCGGTCAGCAGCACGCCGAGCACGAGGACGTACGGCCCGACGATGAGCAGCCAGGCGAGTTGCCGGCCGCGGACGTCGGTGGCCGGACCGGCCGGGGCGAGGATGGTCAGGCGCAGCGCGGGCCCGTCGGCGCCGTAGAGGTTCGCCGCGCCGGCCACCGCGATGACGATGGTGAGAACTCCGGCGAACGGCATGAGCCGCTCGGTGCCGTGGGTGACGGCGGGGATCACGCACGCACCCAGCCCGACGATCGCACCGATCATGAGCAGCGTGACCCGGATCGGGTCGCGCAGCCAGAACCGCAGCTCCTTGGCGACAACCGCGCCGGTCGGCGTCTGCGGCAGCAGAGTGTTGGGGGTACGGCGGATCCGCGCCGCACGCCGCCCGCCGGCCCGCCCGTCCAGCCGCCGGCCGAGCACCGCCGGCCACAGCAGCACCAGTCCTCCGCCGAGCAGCAGCAGCCCGGCCAGCGGAGCGATGGTCTCCAGCATGTTGCCGGCAGCCGCACCGCGCACGGCGTCGGCGGCCCAGCCGGACGGCAGGATCCGGGCGGTCCAGGCGACCGCTGGCGACGTACCGTCCTGTACCGCGGCGGACAGCGCCGGCAGCGTGGTACCGGCGACGGCGACCAGGCTGATCACCACCGCGACGAGTACCGTGCCGAAGTCCCGGGTGCGCCGGGCGCCCTGCGGGTTGACCGCACCGACCACCGTAGCCAGCACGTTGACCACCAGTACCGTGAGCACCAGGCCGAGCGCGCCGACGACGGCCGGCCCGGCGCCGTACCGGGCACCGGCGGCGACCAGCGCACCGAACGCGATGGCGAGCACGACGCCACCGGGGTCGAGCAGGCCGACGGCCAGCAGCGCGCGGGCCAGCACGGTCCGGGACACCGGCAGCATCCGGAACAGTTCGAAGCGCAGGGACGCGTCGCCACCGGCGAACGCGGCGTAGCCGATCCGCCCGATCACCCAGACCGCCATGGTGACCGCGACGACGTCGGTGGCGCCCTGGACGCTCGAATAGTGCCGGAAACCGATCAGCAACGTACCGACCGCCGTCAGCAGTCCGAGGACCGCCGAGACGATGGTCGACACGACGGCGAACCGGGTCGCACCGCGATTGGCGAGCATCGCGGCGCGCATGCGGATCAGGACGCGAACCATGACAGCTCCCCACCCGCCGCACCGGCGCCGACCAGGTCGCTGAACGCCTCGTCCAGCGTGCGCCCGGCCCGGACCTCATCGACAGTTCCGCTGGCCCGCACCCGGCCGTGGGCAAGGATGGCCACATGGTCGCAGAGCTGCTCGACCAGTGCCATCACGTGGCTGGAGAAGACCACTGTGCCGCCGGTACGGGTGAAGCCGTGCAGGATCGACCGGATGGTCGCGGCGGAGACCGGATCGACCGCCTCGAACGGCTCGTCCAGCACGACGACGCGGGGTCCGTGCAGCAGGGCCACCGCCAGCGCGATCTTCTTCCGCATGCCGGTGGAGTAGTCGGCCACCAGCCGGGAGCCGGCGTCGGCCAGGTCGAGCACCGTCAGCAGTTCCTCGGTGCGTTCCCGCACCACGTTCCCGTCGAGCCCGCGCAGCAGGCCCAGGTAGGTGAGCAGTTCACGACCGCTGAGCCGCTGCGGCAGGGATTCGCCGTCGGGGAGCACGCCGAGCAGTTCCTTCGCCCGTACCGGCTCGGACCACACGTCGTACCCGAGCACCGCCGCCGTACCGGCGTCCGGCCGCATCAGCCCGACGGCCATCGACAGCATCGTGGTCTTCCCGGCACCGTTGGGCCCGACGAGCCCGAAGAAGGAGCCGGCCGGAATGGTCAGGTCGACGTCGTCGACGGCGGTCAGGTCGCCGAAGGCCTTGCGTAGTCCGCGCAGCCGCAGCGCCGGTCCGGTACCCGCGCTCATCGGGCACTCCCCGGCTTCGCGATCGCCCGGCCGTACAGGGCGATCAGGTCGGTCCCGTACGCCTCGACGTCGAACTCCAGATCCGCGCGCAGCAGCCCGGTCGCGGCGTCGATCGAGGCGCGCAGCGCGACGGCGGCCGCCCGCGCGGGGACCCGGTCGAACTCGCCGGCGTCGACGCCGCCCTGGATCAGCGCCTCCAGTGCGGCGACCGCCTCCTGCTGCGACCGGCCGAAGGCCCCGCGCATGGCGCGGTCGTTGGTCAGCACCTCGGTCATGGCGAGCACCGCCGGCCGCGCAGCCGAGATGAACGCTAGGTTCGCGGTGATGTAGCGGCGTAGCGCCTCGGTGTACGAGGGCGCGCCCTGCACCGCCGGCGTCATGGCCTCTTCCGCACGGCGCAGCACGGTCTGCACGACCTCCTGGAGCAGCTCGGCCTTGCCGGCGAAGTGGTAGGAGATGATCCCCTTGCTGATGCCGAGGTGCCCGGCGATGGCGGCGAGTGAGGACGAGCCGTACCCGCTGGTGGCGAGCACCTCGATCGCACCCGACACGATCTGTTCACGCCGGGCGGCCTCGGTGAACGACCTTTGGTCGCCTGGTTTGGTTGTTGACCGCATGGCCAATTTCTAGCACACCCGGCCTGGATTCAGAAAGCGGTCGGTCATCGTTTCTGGATCACCGCAGTGGAAACCCGCCTAATGGGGGCCAAACCGCCGACTCGCGACGCCGAACGACCGCACCGACCGGAGAGGGGGGTCGGTGCGGCCGCCGCCGCACGGTGTCAGTGGTCGAGCAGGTCCATGCCGCGGCCGCCGTACCGGGTACCCGAGACCAGCTGGCGCGGCACCGCGTCACCGATGCGGGTCAGCTGCCGCGCGGTCAGTGAGATGGCCCCGGCCGCCACGTTCTCTTCGGCGCACCTGACGCGCTTGGTACCCGGGCCACGGTCCGAGGGTGACCCGTAACATCGCCCCCTGGTCGACGAGATGGGCATAGGCGACGGCGACAATGGCTCGTCCGGCTCGCCGACCGGTGCTGGGTCGGCCGAGACGTTCCGGGTCGAGTTCACGCCGACCAGCCGCGACAAGAAGTTCGGGACGTTCCAGCTCTACCTGGGTGGGAGCCCGATCGGGGACGGCAGCACAACCGCCCTGTACCCGCACTACCAGAACTTCTGCCGCCTCTACATTCTGGCCAAACAGCCCGGCCCCCAACAACGAAGGCGGCCTCACCTCGACGACACCTTGGACCACCTGGACATCTACGTAGAGATGACCAAGCTCGACGTGGTCTTCACCCTCACGACCCGCGCAGAGTGGGGGCGCTCCGCCGCCATGGGCGCCACCGGTAGGCACGTGGCTCCGACCGAGCGTTCCCCGGTCCGGATTCATCAGCACCTGGGACCGGGCAGAGCCGCAATCCCGATCTCTCCTGGCACTGCGGTAGCCGGGGCTCCGCCCCGAGACGGCTGCCGGCCCCAGGAGACTCCGCCTATCGCCTCGACTGTGGGGCACGCTTCAAGAGCGAGCGGGCCAGTAACCGGTGCCGCTCGCCGTCACGAGCGGGCACTAACGCACCCGCCGTGACCGGGCGCGCCGAGCGTGCGGCCCCCGAGATCATCAATCTTCCAAAGTGACGGTGCGCGAGTCGCTCGAGGTCCATCCTTGGGCGCCCGGCACACCGCAGTCGTGCAGGACGTTTGGCTCGTGCCAGTATCTGATCATGCGGACGTGGGATGAGCTGAGCCATGACGAGCAGTGCCTGATGGTGAACGCCCGTGAACACGACCTGTTACCTGGTGCGATCTACGACTGGCGTACGGATCTCGAGTTCGCCGACAGGTTGGAACGCGCGCCCGAACTCGGCCCCGTGTTGATTGCTCTCGTTGATCAGGGGCTGATCGAGGTACGCCGTCTGAGTCCAGATCGCACTGACGGCAGCTACGAGGTCATCTCTCGGGAGCGCTTGCCAGAGTTGCTGGCTGACCGGACGGTCTGGAACTACACCGACCGCGGCTGGGATCATCGGGACGAAGGGCTGGTGATCGTCGAGACACCGGCCGGACAGCAGCTAACGCGGACCGACCGATCTGGCGTGCCCAATCCTCAGGCGTCGAACCCCTTCCTCAGCCAGTAGCCAAGGGTCCGGGCCGGGGCATGTCACGAGGCGTGACGGCCTGCCTCGACAAGAGACACAAGACGGGACCCGGCGTCGACCAGTACCCTCCCGACCTTCCCCATTGGTCGTCACTCCGGAGGCTCACCAAGCTATGCCAGTCCGCCTGAAGAAACAGATTCTTCCCGACACCGAGATGCTGGCCAACGAAGTGTGTCTCGAGTGGCATGTGTGGGAGAGCCAGCTTCAGCCATACACGGATCTCGAGTCCGGCGACCACGTGATCATGGTCTCCGGCAAACCGGGCTCCGGAATGCTCACGTGGGAGGTCGAGGTCGTATCTGTCGCTCGCGATCGCTGCGACGACGTTGATGCCGCCTGGCGACTCCTTGAGCCGCTCGCCACGCGGGCCGGCGTGGCGGAGGATCAGTTCCGCGCGGATCCGTTCACTGATCGACTCACCCGAGGCCGCCGATATGTCCTCGGCTGGACCTACCGACTCGTCCGCGAAATCATGCAACCCCGGATCCGCGGAGAGCACGACCTTCTGCGGCACGGCTGGAGAACGATTGACGTGTTGCGGATCGGCTCGTCAGGCAACAGCGCCGCAGCCGGGCAGCGGCAATTGCAGGATGCGATACTTCGAGGCAAGATCGAAGCCGCCGCAATGGGCATGGTCCACGCCTGTCTGGTCCGGGACGGCTGGGCGGTCGATGACATCCACGACACGTCGACGAACAGCCCGTATGACTACGAGATCGGTCCCGAAAGTGATCCGTATCTCGTGTCGAGGTGAAGGGTACTCAAAATGGTCTAGGAGACGTGTTCGTCACCGCAGGCGAGGTGGAGTCGGCCCTGAATGGCGGAGTACGCACCATGCTCGCGATCGTCCACGATCTTAAGGTGACCTTCGATCGGAACGGATCCTGGCGGGTCACGGGCGGCCGGCTGTGGCGCGACGAGGATTGGAAACCGGAGCCGATCCGCCTCCAACCAATCCAGTACCGGTACACGCCGAACCTGGGATGACCGCCTGTTCGACCGCCGGCCCGCGCCGTCACACCCGGAATGCAGGGCGACAGCGGCAGAACGCCTTCCTGCGGCCCGCCGGTCTTGCACGCACTCCGTCATATGCAGGCAGGCCAACCGCTTCAGCGTGCGCTGATCTACCGCGTCCGCGCGCTGCCGGTCTCACGACGGATCGGGCTGGGCCGGTGCCCGGACATGCCGACAAGCGCGCGTCGGCATGGATCGGAGTTCTCGACAACGCCTGTCCCTGCCGCGTCCCGGTCAGCTGGCCAGTGCGCCCTACTTCGGTGCCTGGAAGCCGCCGGTCTTCTGTTCGAGCAGTTCGGCCAGCCGCAGCGGGGTGCGGTCCTCGAACATCGGGCCGATGAGCTGCACTCCGACCGGCAGCCCCTCGGGGGACCGGCCCGCGGGTATGGCGGTGGCGGGCAGGCCGGGCATGGTGGCCAGGCCGGCCCAGACGAGCTGGTCGAAGTACGGGTACCCGACGCCGTCAACGTCGATGCGCCGTTCCAACGGATTGCGGTTGTGGTCGTGCGGAAACGCGGGAGTGGGCGTGATCGGGCACACCACGGCGTCGAACTCGGCGAACAGCTGCCGCCAGCCGTGGCGGTGGAGTTCCCGGCGGTTGTTCGCCTCAATCCAGTCGCGGTGGCTGAACACCATGGCGCGGCGTCGCACGGCGTCAAGACTCTGGTCGTCCGCGCTCAGTCCGGCGGCGCGGGTCCGCAACTGCTCGTGCGATTCGATGGGAAAACGCGCGACGGAGCCCGAGATCAGCAATTGCATGTAGAGCGTCGCGGCCTCGGTCAGGTCGGGCAGCAGCGGGCTGTGCCGTTCAACGCGGGCTCCGCCGCTGGCGAGCGCCTCGGCCATCCGGTTCACGCCCGTTCGCACGGCGGAGCCGGTCGGAATGAGCGGATGCTCGTCGAGGACCAGCACCCGGAAGTCGCGAAGCTGCTCGTGGCGCGCGGGCGGCAGCGTCAACTCGTACGCGACGCCGAGCGTCAGCGGGTCCGGTCCGGCCATGACGTCGAGCAGGAGCGTGAGGTCGCGGGCGGTGCGAGCCATCGGACCGACGACGGCGAGGTCGAGGTCGGCCGGCAATGCCGGCTCGGGCGGCGGGACCATTCCGCGGATGGCCGCCAGCCCGAGGGTCGGCTTGTGCGCATAGACGCCGCAGAAATGCGCGGGGGTGCGCAGCGAGCCGGCGATGTCGGAGCCGATGGACAGGGCGCCGAATCCGGCCGCCAGGGCCGCCGCTGACCCCCCAGAGGATCCGCCCGACGTGCGACCGTGATCCCACGGGTTGTTGGTGGTGCCGTAGACCTCGTTGAAGCTCTCTATATCCTGCAGCCCCAACGGCACATTGGTCTTACCGAGGATCACCGCGCCCGCGGCCTTGAGTCGCGACACCTGTACCGCGTCCTCGGCCGGCATATAGTTCCGGTGCGGCGGCATGCCCCAGGTCGTGGGCAGCCCGGCGATGTTGTACGACTCCTTGACCGTCACCGGAACACCGAGCAACGGCCCATCCTCGCCGCGGGCGCGTGCCTGGTCGGCACGGTGTGCGTTGGCCCGCGCACGGTCGAAGTCCGGCACGCAGATCGCGTTGATCACCTCGTCGTCGCACTCGATACAGGCGATCGCCTCATCGGTCAGTTCCACCGATGTCACCGCACCAGCGCGCAACGCGGCAACAAGCTCTTCGGCCGTCTGAAAGTTCCACTCCATGAATCCGAAGCTATCGGCCTGCCAAAGAGGACACGAAATTCCGGCTCGCGCAACGGGGAGGCTGAACGGGCCACCCTCACCGACGAAGTCGCGCACTCGTTCTACCACCGAAGGCGGCCCACCGCAGGTCACAGCGTCGACGGGTGCGCCAACTCCACCGCAGAGGCCATGAAATGCCGCATCGTACAACAGGATGGATGTCTCAATTCTTGTCCGCTGACCGTTGATGTCCCATCGCCCATCGGGCCTTGTCCAACACATCGTTTGTCGACGGGCAATTGGCGTCATACTTCTCAACGTCCGGACGTGCTACGAGTCCCGCGGCGAAATCGACCGGATCGTAAAGGGCTACGGGACAGCGGCACGACGCTCGTGCCGCTGTCCCTTCCCTTAAGAACGGCTGGGCGCTAGTGCGCCAGGCCGGCCAGGATGGTGGACATGGTCTGCGGTCGGGTCAGGTAGCCGAGGTGGCTGGAGGTCAGGGTGTGCAGGTCGAACTTGTTGTGCGGCGTGGCCGCGTCCGCCTCCGCGATCATCTTGTCCTGCAGGGGCAACGGGATCGCCTGGTCATCGGTGAGCCGGACGAAGGTGTGCGGCACCCGTCCCCACGTCGTCGGGTCGATGCGCGCGTCGGTGAAGGACATCAGCGCGGACTCGTCGGGCTGGCAACCGGCGATGATCGCGCGAAGCTGCTCCTCGGTCCCGTCGGCCAGGAACGCGGTCCGCACCTCTTCGAGGAACGTCGGGTCGGCCGAGCGCCAGTTGGTACGCAACGCTCCGGTCTGAGCGGGATCGCCGACCTTGGGGATCGTGAGCACGGCGCTCGGAAGGCCCTCCGGAGTCACGTAGTAGTCGTACACGGTGGGCAGCTCGACGCAGCAGAAGGCCGAGATATAAACGAGCCGTGAGACCAGGTGGGGCACGCGGTTGGCCACTCCGGTGATGCTGAGGCCGCCCAGGCTCTGACCGACCAGGATGACCGGCCCGTGCGCGGCCACTCGGCGCACCACGTCGGTCAGGAAGCTCACCGTGCTGTCCAGGGTGACCGCGGCCATGTTGGACGGCTCGGTGGCGAAGGCGTCCAGGTCCTGCGGTGCCTGGTAGGACACTGGAATGCTGGCCTGGAGACCGTGGCCCGGCAGATCGACGGCGACGGCGCGGTACCCGAGCGCCGCCAGCTCCACGATGACGGGAGTCCACAGCCCGCCACTGCTGTTGGCGCCGTGAACGAACACGAAGGTAGGGCTGGGGCGGCCGGAGGCGTGGGCGGGTGTGGCGGCCACGCCGATGGCAGCCGCGCCGACCAGCGCACCCTGCGCGGCGGTGCGGAGCATGGTGCGGCGGGTGGTGCGAGGCATGATGGGTTTCCTTTCGCCAGGGTGGCGGGTGGTCAGGCGTGCAGGCCGTCGGGGCCGGACTTGCTGAGCACGAAGGAGCGGAGCACAACCATCAGGACCGGCCGTCGGCGGATGAGCGAGCCGGACACTCACACTCCGGCCAGGCCGCCGACCATTCCGGTCCAGGCGTCACGGATGAGCAGGGCGCGGGGTTGCCGGTCAGGGCCGGCAGCACCAGGTCCACCGCCTCGACGTGAAGCTGAGCAGTGTGAAGAACTCGACCTGGCTGCGCGGGACGACGCGGTACATCACCACGCCGACCGGTGCCGCCGCCGAGGCCAGCAACGCTCACGGCAAGACCAGGTCGGTGAGCAGGGAGCCGATCACGGCTCAGCGCTCGGCCGGTGGCGGTCGCCCACCAGTGCCCTTTGGTGGGTCGGGGCGGCGGCGCTGCCGGTTCGGGGGCGTGGCAGTCCTGGGCGAGCATCGCCGCCTTGGGTCCTTTCGAGTGGCCAGGTCGAACAGGGCAACCAGTTCGCGGGCGTATCCGTCCAGGTCCAGGCCCGGGTTAGCGGCCAGCTCGGTGACGGCGGTGTCGATGGCCGCGCGAAGGGTCACGGCCATGACGCGGGGATCGAAGGCACGGAACTCGCCCGCCTCCTGGCCCCGCCGGAACAGCTGCTCCAGCAGGGCCAGCGGTGATCCGGGCCCGGACATGTCGATGATCGGCGTGCCGGGCGCCGGGCGGGCGTTGGAAGCTATCTCCACCACGGCCCGGATGTGCGCCGGATGGGTGCCGATGAACTCCAGGTTCGAGGTGATGTAGGTGGCCAGCGTCGCCGACGGGCTGGCCTGACCCTGCAGGCGGGGGTGCATGTACGCGGCGGCGGCCCGGAGCGCCTCCTGCACCACCGCCCGGATCAGGTCTTCCTTGCCGGCGAAGTGGTACGAGATCAGGCGGGTGCTGCTGATCCCCGCCCGCTTGGCGATCTGGGCAAACGAGGCGTGCGCATAGCCCAGTTCGGCGATGCACTCGATCGCGGACTCGACGATCTGCGCGCGGCGGGTAGCGCTGGCGGAGCTTTGACTGTCGACTGTCGGCGACGTCGTGACTCGCATGGGTAAAAATTACTCAGGCGAGTAACGACGCGTCAAGGAATTTCCGGATCGTTCTATATCTACATTAGACGATCGACTTCCTGAGGGCTCTGACGCGTTCTTCCGCGTGGTAGACGATCGGGCCAGTCGGGCACCAGCAAGGGATCTGCGGTGCGAGGCGACGTCTCCGAGGGGTGCCTGCCATGGAAAACCGAGTACGCGTCCCGCGACAAGTGTCCTCATTGGACAGATACATCGCCGACGGGTGCGACGATGTGATTCTCACGCCTGGAAGTAGTGGCCCTCGTCGAGGTCGGCGATGAGGCCAGGGCGGGTCGGGGTCCAGCCGAGCAGTTCGCGGGTGATCGCGGCCGACGTCGGGTTGTCCAGCTGCGCGAACGGTCCGAGGAAGCCGAAGTAGTCGGTCGCCTCCTCGGTGCCGATGCTCCGGACCGGGATGCCCAGGTTGCGGCCGACGGCGGCGGCGATCTCGGCGAACGGGACGCCCTGGTCGGCGACAGCGTGCAAGCGCGAGCCGCCCGGCGCCTTTTCGAGGGCTAGCCGGTAGAGGTTGGCCGCGTCGAGCGTGTGCACGGCCGGCCACCGGTTGGCGCCCTCGCCGACGTATGCGGCGTACCCGCCGTGCCGGGCGGCGGCAATGATGGCCGTGATGAAGCCGTGGTGGTCAAGCGAGCTGTGCACCGTGGGCGCGAGCCGGACGATCGAAGAGCGTACGCCGCGCGAGGCGAGGTAGGCCACGAAGTTCTCGCCGTCGATCCGGTAGCCGCCGCCCGGGAACACGTCCCGTTCGGTACCGGGGCGGCCGACGATGCCCCCGACGACGAGCATGGCCGTCCCGCTCGTACCGACCAGCGGTTTGCCGGAGCCGTCCAGACCGTCGGCCAGTGCCTTGAGGGCGGCCAGGTCGACCTCGGCGGCGCCGGCGAGGTCGCCGCTCAGCATGAGGTCGTGACGGAACGCGAGGTGGATGACGCCGTCGGAGGCGGCCGCCTGCTCCCGCAGCACGTCGAGGTCGGACAGGTCGCCGCGGCACACGTCGGCGCCGAGCTTCTCGATCGCGGCGGCCGACGCGTCGGAGCGGGCCAGGCCGACGACCTGGTGTCCAGCGGAGAGCAGTTCCGGCAGGATCGCGGAGCCGAGGTGGCCGGAGGCGCCGGTGACGAATACCCGCATGGTGGTTCCTTTCCCAGGGGTCGATGTCATCTTGCGACATCACCGTACACTCATGATGTCACCATGCGACATGCTCGTGCAAAGATGTCACGGTGTGACATCGGATACCATGGCCGGCATGGCCCGCTGGCAACCGGACGCGCGCGGCCGCCTGGAGGCGGCCGCGTTGGAGCTGTTCCGCGAGCGCGGCTTCGAGCAGACCACGGTCACCGACATCGCGGCCCGCGCCGGCCTCGACAAACGCACGTTCTACCGGCTGTTCGGGGACAAGCGCGAGGCGCTTTTCAGCGGTGGCACGCTACTGGAGGAGATCCTGGTCAAGGCGGTCGCCGAGACGGACACGGCGCCCTTCGAGGCGGTTGTCGCCGGATTCCGCCGGGTGGCGGACGAGATCTTCGCTGATCGCCTCGAACTGGTTCGGATGCGCCAGTCGATCATCGAGAGCAGTCCCGAGCTACAGGAGCGCGAGCTGCGCAAGCTGGGCTCACTGGCGGTGGCGGTGGCCGCCGCCCTGCGCGCCAAGGGCGTCGGGGAGACCACGGCCACCCTCGCCACCGAGTCGGGCGTCACGGTCTTCCGGGCGGCGTTCGCCCGCTGGGTCGCGCCCGGTCTCGACGCCTCCCTCAGCGACCTGATCGCGGAGCTGGCGTCCGAGCTGGCTGCGGTCACGTCGGGCGGGTCGGAGACAATAGCATCATGACCATTGTCAAGATCAATGCCATCACGGTACCGGCCGACAGCGGCGACGAGCTGGCGCGCCGCTTCGCCGCGCGGGCCGGCGCCGTCGATGACCAGGACGGATTCGAAGGCTTCGAACTGCTCCGCCCGAACGACGAGCGGACCACGTGGCTCGTGATCACCCGCTGGCGCGACGAAGAGGCGTTCCAGGCGTGGGTCAGTTCGCCCGCGTTCGCGCACGGTCACCGCTCGGCCGCCGAACGCGCGGGCGAGGCGGCCCCGCCACCGGTCGGGGTACACAGCGAGGTCTGGTCATACGTCCCCGCCGGCGGCTCCGACCCCACCCGCCCCTGACTCTGGGCTCCGGTCCGAACGGATCGAAGGCGAGAGCGCGCCGCTCCGCGCCGCTACGCTACGGGTCATGAGCCCAGACGAATCCAAGTGGAACGATCTGGACACCACCACACCCAATCCGGCCCGCATGTACGACTACCTCCTCGGCGGCGGTGCGAACTTCGCGGCCGACCGCGCCGCGGTGGATCAGGTGCTGCGCACCAACCCACAGGGCCGGCAGCAGACCCAAGCGAACCGCGCGTTCCTGCGCCGCGTGGTGCACCACCTGGCCGGGCTGGGCGTGCGTCAGTTTCTCGACCTGGGCGCCGGCGTGCCCACGGTCGGCCCGGTCCACGAGATCGCCCACCGGTACGCGCCCGAGGCTCGGGTCGTCTACGTGGACAACGAGCCGATCGCGGCCACCTACAGCCGACGCGTCCTTGCCGGGGTGCCCGGCACCGCCGTGGTGGAGCAGGACATCCGCGACGTGGACACCGTGATCGCCCGCGCCGGCCAACTGTTGGACTTCGCCGAACCGGTCGCCGTCCTGGCGTTCGCAGTGCTGCACTTTCTCGCCGACGACGCCGTGGCGGGCCAGCTTGTCGTGGATTACCGGGAGCGCACCGTGGCGGGTAGCTGGCTGGCCATTTCGCACGGTACCGCCGAGGACGATCCCGCGGTGGGCGAGGCGGTGCGGCACTACCAGCACACCAGCATGCCGGGCGCGTTACGCACCCGTGCCCAGGTCACCGCCTTCTTCAAGGGGTACGACCTCGTCGAGCCCGGCGTGGTCGGCGTGCCGGATTGGCATCCCGACCCTCTCGAAGAACCGGGACGGATCCGAGCGGCGTTCCTCGGCGGGCTTGGACGCAGGCCCTGACCGGGCAGGGGCCACGGTAAGTCCCTTGCGAGAATCCACGGCCGAGGCGCCGCGGCTGCCCCGACACGGTATGGATCCGGCAGCGCGAAATCGTCACCGCACAGTGGACACTCGCGGGTAGCTCGCAAGGGGGACAAGCAGATCGCAGTCGGAGCGCGGCGGACACCGCCGGTGATCGCCGCCTGCCGCGGCAATGTGCGGCGCTAATCGCGGGCGGGTCCGCCACCGGAGCCCGGAAGCTCAGCTGAAGTCGGCGGCCAGACGACGGGCCAGATAATCCATGACCGAGGTCGCCGACGGGATCTGGGCGTCGTCAGTCGCTCCCGCCGGCTCGAACCGCATGCCCCGCAACTCCTCGGCGAGAACGTCCAGATCGGCGCCGTGCTGCAGGGCCAGCGACGCCGCGATCGAGAACGCGTCGGTCACCCCGGCCATGGTCGATCCGTGCCGGTCGAGGCGGAGGAAAATCTGTCCCAGCTCACCGCTCGGGTAGGCGTCGGTGGTCAACGTCGCCTCGGTGTCGCCGACGCGGAACGCGAGGGTGTCGGACCGGCGAGTTCGTGGCAGCTGGCGAGGGAAGGCGCGGCCGGGCTGCGAGGAAGGAACGGCTGGTGTCATCACGGTGCCCCCATCATCATCCGTGGTAGCTGGCCGGCGCCGGCCGAGCAATCAGCGCCGACAGCCTAGACCATCGGTGCGGGGCCAAGCCGACGCGACGAGCCGCCGGACGAGTTCGAGTATCCGGATCTCCCGCTCGCGCCGGTGGCCGGACTCGGGCGACCGGGCACCCCTGGTCAGGGGCCCTCTAGTTCGGGAAGTCAAAGATCAAATTAAGAAAATGAAGGTATGCACGTTGACGCCTTAAGAAAATCAAGCTAAAAATGAATGTGTAGGCGGGCCGCCGAGAGTAAGGGAGCCCCAAGGTGGACTGGCAGGAGCTGACGGACCTGACTCGCGGACAGCCGTTCGTGATCGAGCGGGTGCGCCTCGCCGGCAGCGGCGTGGCGGTCGAGGGTCAGTTCGAACCGCCGCAGCTGGCTCAACTCAGCGTCGACGACCAGGTGTTCGTTGCCGCGTTCGTGCGATCGCACGGTTCGATCAAGGAGATGGAGCGGATCTTCGGGGTGAGCTACCCGACGATCAAATCCCGGCTGAACCGGATCGCCGAGCAACTCGACTTCGTCGACACCGACCCGGCGCCCACCGGCGCCGACGTGGTCGACCGCCTGCGGCGGGGGGAACTCAGCGTCCAGGAGGCGCTGGCCGAACTGGAGAAGTCCCGATGATCCCGCAACTGGTGACGGTGCGTTATCGGCGTCTCAACGGCCGCCGGCTGTGGCTGCCCGTCCCCGTCCTGCCGGTACTGCTGGTGCTGTCACCGCTGCTGGTGCTCGCCGTGCTGGGTGGATTGGTGGCATGCCTCGTCACCGGGGTGGATCCGGTGGGCGCGCTACGCGGCGCCGGGCGACTGCTGTGGGCGCTGCCCGGCGCCCGGTTCGAAATTCAGGACGGCCGAACGGCCGTGCTGGTAAGCGTCAGATGAGTCACGGGGAGGAACAATGAACGAGCAGCGCCGCCAGATCCTGGAGATGCTGGCCGAGGGCAAGATCACCGCTGACGAAGCCGAGCGGCTGATCGACGCCCTCGAACGAGAGCAGCCCGAGCCGCCGCCGGGAGCCGCGCTCCGCCCGAAGGCCCGGCCCAAGTACCTGCGCGTGTTGGTGGAGGACAACTCTGGCGGCGAGGCGGCAAGCCGGGTCAACGTGCGGGTCCCGCTGCAACTGCTGCGCGCCGGGGTCCGGCTCACGAGCCTGGTCCCTCCGCAGGCGCTCACCAAGCTCAACGCGGAGCTGGACAAGTCAGGGGTACCGATCGACCTGACCCAGCTCAAGCCGCAGCAACTCGAGGAGCTCATCGAGCACCTCGATGAGCTCACCGTCGACGTCGACGACGCCGACAGCAAGGTGCAGGTCTTCTGCGAGTAACACCGCCACGAAGCCGGATGGCCGCCCGGACCACGGGGTCGGGCGGCCGTTCGGCCCCGCCGCGCGGGCGGCCCGGCGCACCACCTCCGCCGACGCTCTCGACCCGGCGGCGAACCCGACCGCCGTCCTGACTGTCAGGCGCCGGCCGAGGCGGCCGCTTCTGCGGCCCGCTCAATCCTCGCGCGCTGAGCCTCCAAGAAGGCCGCGTCGCGTTGCCCGCTTGCCGAGCCGGCCGCCATTCCCGTCGAGCCGTCGAGCTGTTCGCGCAGGATGTCGGCGTGCCCGGCGTGCCGGCCGGTCTCGGTGAGCATGTGGACCAGGATGTTGAACAGCTTCACGTCGGGACGTGGCCACCACGGCACGTGGCCCGGGGAGTCGATGGTGAGGGCGGTGATCGTCGCGTCCGAATGCGACCACACGCGGCGGTACCGGTCGATGATTTCCTCGCGCGTCTCGTGCTCGGTCGCCCACAGGTCGGCACCGCGCTCCCCCGCGTCGTTCCACCGGGGCGAGGGCT
The DNA here is from genome assembly GCF_039543385.1 of Rugosimonospora acidiphila. Taxonomy (NCBI): domain Bacteria; kingdom Bacillati; phylum Actinomycetota; class Actinomycetes; order Micromonosporales; family Micromonosporaceae; genus Rugosimonospora; species Rugosimonospora acidiphila. Next base: position 181,353 of record NZ_BAABJQ010000010.1, on the reverse strand, counting down.
CGGGGAACGGTCGGTCGAAGACCTCGCCGAAGTACCTGGACTCCCAGAGCGACAGGTGCTTGACGAGACCGAGAAGGTTGGTTCCGGTCGAGGTCAGGGGGCGGCGGATGTCGTATTCGGAGAGACCGTCGAGCTTCCAGACCACGGCCTCGCGGATCTCCCGCAGATCGGTGTGCAGGTACTCCTTCGCGAAATCATCGATCACGCGCACGAGCGTGCCATGCGCCGGCCGGCGGGCTCAACCCGCGACCGCGCCGAGATAGGTGAGCACGGCCCGGACCCGGCGGTTGGTGTCGTCGTCTGCGGCCAGGCCGAGCTTGGCGAAGATGGTGGTCGTGTACTTGCTGATGGCTCCCTCGCTGAGGAAGAGCTGGCCCGCGATCGCCGCGTTGGAAAGGCCCTCCGCCATCAGCGCGAGCACCGAGCGTTCCCGTTCGGTGAGCGGGGCGAGCGGATCGGCGTGTCTGGGCCGACCGATCAGCTTCGCGACCACCTCCGGATCGAGCGCCGTACCGCCGGTGGCGACGCGGTCGAGCGCGTCCATGAACTGGTCGGCGTCCAGGACGCGATCCTTGAGCTGGTACCCGACGCCGCCCTGCCCATCGGCGAGCAGTTCGCGGGCGTAGAGCTGTTCCACGTGCTGCGAGAGGATGAGTACGGGCAGCCCCGGCACCTCGCGGCGGGCGGCGAGCGCGGCCTGCAGCCCCTCGTCGGAGAACGTCGGCGGCAACCGGACATCCACGATCGCCGCATCGGGCCGGGTGCGCAGCAGCGCGTCGAGCGTGCCGGGACCCGTGTCGGCCGTCGCCACCACGGAGTGCCCGTACGCCTCGGCGAGGCGGACCAGCCCATCGCGCAGCAGGAACAGGTCCTCGGCTATGACAATTCGCATGACACCGCCACAGTGATACGGGTCGGGCCTCCGGCCGGACTCTCGATTTCCAAGCGGCCACCGAAGGCCGACATCCTTCGCTCGATGCCGCTCAGCCCGGAGCCCGCCGACGCGGTGGCCCCGCCGACCCCGTCGTCGGTCACGGTCGCGGACAGCGTCCGCGCGGCGTAGCCGAGCTCCACCGTCACGTGGGTGGCATGGGCGTGCTTGGCCACATTCGCCAGCAACTCCGCGACGGCGAAGTAGACCGCGGCCTCAACCGGGCGTTCGGGTCGGGAGGGCACCGTGCTGTGCACGGCGACCTCGACGGAAGCGTCGAGCGCCAGGGCCCGGACGGCGTCCACCAGGCCGCGCTCGGACAGCACGGGCGGATTGATGCCACGGACCAACGCTCGCAGCTCGGCGAGCGCGGCGACCGACGAGGCCCGGGCCTCGGCCAGGATCGCCTTCGCCGTGGTGGGATCGGCATCGACGAGTCGTTCGGCGGCCTGCACCGACATGCCCATGGCCACCAGCCGGGCCTGCGCCCCGTCGTGCAGGCCACGCTCGATGCGCTCCAGTTCGGCCGCCTGCGTCTGGGTCAGGTCCGCCCGAATGGCCTCCAGTTCCCGCACTCGCCTGCCGAGCCGCGATCGCGGGCTCGCCCCGAGGAAATGGAGGGCCACCGGCCCGAAGACCCGCCACGCGAACGGGGCGCCGGCCAGGCCGACGGCGATCGCGGCGATGCCGTACCCGAGAAGTCCCGGCGTCACGACCAGGTACCCGCCGACGGCGATCGCGCACCACGGCAGAACCGCGACCGGCAGCGCGGTCACGCCGGCGATCGCTATCCAGGGCAGGTCACGGCGCAGCTGCGCGAATCGGGCATCCATCTCGACGTGGTGGCGTGCGTCCCGCTCGGACCGGTGATACTGGCGGCCGTCCCACCAGTAGCCGGTGGCCATGCGGGTGATCGGTCGGACGGGAGGGTCGGCCGGCTCAATCCGCACGCCGAGCCAGCGTTCCGCGAGCCGGCACGCGGCCCGGTCGAGCCCGGGGCCGGCAAACAAAAGGACGAACAGGACGGGCACGGCGGTCCACACCGCCACCAGCAGTGCGGATCCGAAATCAGCCAGCGCCTGGAGGATTCCGGGCGCGTCCGGCCCCGCGAAGGAGGGCGCCACCTGGGCGAACCCGAGCCCGCCGGCCACGGCCACCGCCGGTACCGCGCCGGTGACGCCGGTGACCAACGCTGAGCGGTAGAGCCCAGGCCCGATCCCGGACAGCCAGCGCCGGATCCGGCCTCCCGCGGGAGGCTTCACGCCTGCGACCCTTCCATCACGACTGTCATTGTGCCAGCCGGGTCCGGACGGAATTGTTCGCGCCGACGGCCGCTGGGCCGGCGCCCTCTCATCGACCATGGAAATCCGCTCCTCCTCCAGCTCAGCGGGCGATCCGCGTTTCGCCCTGCCTACGCTTGCGAAGCTACGGTCGGTCGGCCCGCGCCTGGTATCCCGCTGAGCCCCGGGGATCGTGGGCCTAGCCCCACCCGCTCGGGCGGCCACACCCATGCCGCCGAGCGGGATCCGTTTCTAGCGTCGAAGCCACGATCGCCGAACGAACGAAAGGACCAATCGTGGCCCTCGCCGACGCCCTCGCCGCCCCGCTCGTCCGTCCGACGCCCAAGCGGACGGGCTCCCGGGTGGACTGGATCGACCGCCTGCGGATCTGGCTGACCGTCCTCGTGGTCGCTCATCATGCCGCCGACACGTACGCGACGATTTCCGACTGGTACGTTCCCGAGCCCGGGCGGGACGCGAGCGCATTCGGGCTCACCGTGTTCCTGACCGTGAACCAGACCTACTTCATGGGGTTGTTCTTCCTGCTGTCCGGACTGTTCGTGCCGCGATCCGCGGATCGCAAGGGACTTGGCCGGTTCACCCGCGATCGGCTCCTCCGGCTCGGCGTGCCGATCGTCGCGTATGTCGTGGTCATCCGGCCGCTCTGCCTGATCTACGCGGCGATCTACCTGAACCGCCGCGCCGCCGCCAACGGCCACTCATTCTCGATCGCCCGGTACCTGGCCTTCGGGGGCGACCCGGGCGTGACCTGGTTCCTCGAGGTACTGCTCGCCTTCACCCTCGGGTACGTCCTCATCCGGCTGTGCCTCGGCCGCCTGGCCCGCACGCGCGTTGGCCGCCACGGCGACACCGCACCGGAGGGGGTCCCGGTGCGCGCCCCGCGGCCGTGGATGCTCCTCGCGTTCGCCGGTGTGCTGGCGGCGGCCACCCTCGCCTGGCACTGGCTCACCCCGAGTGGCTCGTACTGGCCGGGCGTCGGGCTGCCCTCACCGGACTACCTGCCCCAGTACCTGCTGTTCTTCGTCGCGGGCGTGGCCGCCTCCCGGAGGGGTTGGCTGGACCGGCTCTCGCGCTGGTACGCGATCCCGGCGGGGCTGGCGGCGCTGTTCGGGGTCGTGCTCTACGCGCCGGTGGTCGGCCAGCCCGTCGGCCTCGCCCAGCTTTCCACCGGTGTCGCGACCGCGGTGGGCCAGACGCTGTTCGCGATCGGCTCCACCATCCTGCTCGTCCTGCTCTTCCGGACGGTGTTCGCGCGCCCCGCCGGTCGGCTCACCCGCCTGCTCGCCAACCAGTCAATGGCGGTCTACGTCACGCACCCGGCCGTACTCGTCGCCGTGGCCGTCGCCCTGCGCCCCCTTGCGGCGCCGTCCGCCGTGAAGGCCGCGATCCTGTTCGCCATCTCCGCCCCGCTGTGCTGGGCCGTCGCCTGGCTCCTGCGCCGGATCCGCGTCGTCCGGGCGGTGGTCTGACGACCGCGGGGGCGGTCGGACTGCGGGTGACGGCGACGCACTGGCGTCGGCGCCACCCGCCGTCGTTCACTTGGTGGGCGTGTCCATCCAGTCCGGGTGCGCCGCCACGAACTGGCTCACGGTGTCGGCGCGTACCGCGTCGAGCAGTTGCCGGCTGGTGTCGTTGAGCGTCTGCACCTCACCGAGCCCCGGCTGCTGCGCGGTCACGTACTGGCCGCCGTTCATCGCGATCCCGATCAGGCCGTCGCCGGGCAGGCCGCGGACGCTCGAGAACCAGTCCGTCAGCGACGCGCCGCCGCTGTCGATGATCAGCGCCTTATCCACTGTGGACAGTAGGTCGCCGAGCCGGTGCGGGTCGGCGAGGGTACCGGCGCTGAGCACCTGGCGGTACACGGCGACGAGGAGCTGATTCTGGTGGCGCTGGCGGCCGTAGTCGCCGTCACCGTTAGCCAGCAGGTCCCGCTGCCGGATGTAGTCGATCGCCTGCGCACCGGTCAGGTGCTGGTTGCCCACGTTGTAAACGACCGGGGTCACCCCGGGTACCGCCCCCATCGGCGGGCTGCTGCCGTCGCGCTTGAACGGCACGGCCTCGTTCCCGGACCTGTCGTACCCGAGGTCGGTGGAGATGGTCTTTTCGTCGACGTACAGGTTGATGCCGCCGATGGCGTCGATGACCTGCTCGACTCCGGCGAGGTTGGCGCTGGCCGTGGCGTTGAAGGTGATGCCCGACAGCGCGGTGACGGTCTTGCTGAGCAGGTCGAGTCCGTGCCGGCGCGCGGCCGTACCGGTGAGCCCACGAGCGCCGTATCCGTAGGCCATGTTGAGCTTGGCCTCGCCGCCCGGGTATGACTGCGCGCCGTTGTTGTAGGCGGGGATCCGCACGCCGGTGTCGCGCGGGATCGAGATCAGATATCCGGTACGGTGGTCCGCCGAGAGGTGCAGGATCATGATCGCGTCCGCGCCGCCGTCGGCGCTGGTCCCGTACGGGTCCTCCCCGGCCAGCAGGATGTTCTCCGGGCCGGTCAGCGCCGCGTGCGACGGAGTGGCGGATACGGCACCGGCCGTGCCGAGCGTGCGATGCGCCGCTGGCCTCAGCGTCACCAGGCCGGCCCCCGCGCCGGCCAGCACGAGAACGAGCGCGCCGGCGAGGCCGACGGTGCGGAAGCGTCGCCGCCGCGTGATCTTGCGGTGCAGCAGCGTCGCGCGGTCGCCCGACGCCGGAGCATCCTTGCTGAGGTCGCGTAGCAGGTGGCGGAACCGCTCCTCGAAGTCGGTCATCGGGTCAACTCCTCCGCGTGGGCACGCAGTTCGGTAATGTCGCGCAGCTTCGCCAGGGCGCGGCTGGCGTGGGTCTTGACGGTGCCGACCGAGATACCCAGGACCTCGGCGGTCTGTGCCTCGGTCAGATCCTCGAAGTAACGCAGCACCAAGATTGCGCGCTGCCGCGCCGGCAGCCGGCCGAGCACCTGCCACACCGCGTCCCGCTCGGCGTGCTCGGCGGCCGGATCGGGCAGGTACCCGCGCCCCGAGTCGGGATCGGGCCAGGGGATCTCCCCGGACGAGCGGCGCCGGCGGAACGAGATGTGAGTGGTGACGATGATCCGCCGGACGTAGGCCTCCGGGTCGCCGCGCACCCGCGACCAGGCGAACCACACCTTGATCAGCGCTGATTGCAGTAGGTCCTCGGCGGCACCCCAGTCTCTGGTCATCAGGTAGGCGACGCGCAGGAGCCGGGGCGAACGTTCTGCAACGAAACGGTCATACTCCGGCCGATCGGTCACGTGGTCCTCCTCAGGTAGCCTCGCCTGGAATACGCCGCCAGCGCGCCGGATGGTTGACCGCGATCATCCCGAACCCGCGACGGTGGGTGGCCCGCCGACGAGCGGGCACGAGGGGCGCGACCGACCGCTGAGCGCGTCGATCGCGGCAGGCGAGGGTGCGGGGAGGAGCGGCGGGAGCCGGGCTACACGCCCGCGGCCGGGAACCGGTGAATGGCTCGCCTCGGCTCGTACCACGTCTGTCCGGCGGGCTCGCCCGCCAGGTTCCAGCTCCACGAGACGGTCGGCGTGATCCGCGTATAGACGCCCGGGCCGACCATGCCGACCCGCTCGACCGGAAGCTCCGCGCGGCCGTAGATCCGGATGCACCGCGCCACGAACGGGTCCATGGACACCAGATCATCGATGACCAGGCAGACCTTGCCGTTCCCGGCTCGGAGGTTGCGGAACTTGCGGGTGTTGACGACGGCCGCACCGGTGCCACCGACCCAGAAGAAGCCGTTGTCGAACTCGAAGGCGAGCGGCACCACGTCGGGCTGCCCGTCGCCGGAGACCGTCGCGACCCGGGCGAGCGGCTGCGACCGCAGGTAGGCGATCTCTTCGTCGGTGAAAGACATCGACACACCTCCTCGTCGCTCGGGCGACTATACGGAGCCGACCGGACCGATTCAAGGAATTCGGGACGTGTCGCACCGGCGGTGGCGCCGGACGCGGACCGGGGCGCGGCGGTAACCGCCACGCCCCGGGACAGCGGTAGCCCCTACGCCGCCTGGTATGCGGTGCGCAGCGCGGTCTCGAACGCCTCGACGGGCTGCGCGCCGGCGACGCCGTACTTGCGATCGAGCACGAAGAATGGCACACCGTTCGCGCCGAGCAGGTGAGCCTCGCGGATGTCCGCCTCGACATCCTTCGCGTACTCGTCGCCGGCCAGCACCCGGTGCGCCTCGGCGGCCGGTACGCCGACCTCTTCGGCCAGCCGTACGAGCGTGTCGGCGTCGTCGACCCGCTCCCCCTCGATCAGGTTGGCGCGCATCAGCCGCTCGTGCAGCTGCCCGCCGAGCCCGTGCGCCTTGGCCAAGTGGGTGAGCCGGTGCGCGTCAAAGGTGTTGACGACGATCGACCGCTCGAAGTCGTAGGCCAGCCCCTCCTCGGCGGCCAGCGCCTTCACCCGGTCGGTCATCGCGCGGACCTGCTCCACCGAGCCACCGGTCTTCTCGGCCAGGTGCGAGTACACCGGCCGGCCGGCGCCCCTGGGGTACTCGGGGTCGAGCTGGAAGCTGCGCCACTCCACCTCGACCTCACCGGCGTGCTCGAACCCCGCGAGCGCGTTCTCCAGCCGGCGCTTGCCGATGTAGCACCACGGGCACACGATGTCGGACCATACTTCGACCTTCAACGACTTCTCCTCGCTCACAGGCATACCCCGTCCGAGCACATCGGGGCGTCATCCCCGGCCAGCACCACCAGGCCGGGCACCGCCGGCATCGGTGCCACCGGCGCCGCCGCCCGCGATCCGTCGGCCGCGGGGCCAGCCTCGGCAGAGGCTTCCAACGGGGCCGCGTCGGGCGACTCGGCGCCGGAGGTGCGCGCCTCCCCGTTCCGCGTGGACAGACTCATCGAGACTCCCCTAACGATTACTGGTCAGTACCCCCATCTTCCGTCAGCATGATCGCGGCCGGAAGGACGCCCTGCGGTGTCGGCCGGCACACGGGCGGGCGCGTGGCCCCACGCCAGCGCTTCCCCACCCCGCGTGGCCCACCGGGGCACCCCCGCCCAGGGCGTGGCCCGCCGAGACGCGCCGGCCAGGGCACGCCTACCGAGGCGCGGGGCAGGGACGCGGGGCGGATACGCGAGGGACGCAGCCGGGGGCCGCAGGCGGCCCGAACGGGTGCCAGCCAGGGGCGAATCGCTCGATCTGTCCGAATAGGGTCAGTTGCCCTATTAAATAATGTTGTCGGGGCTTGCCCCGATCCGAAGGCGACCCGGTGCCGACCCACCGGGGCTTCGCCGAGTACAACGGGCCCACCCCGGCCAGGAACCCGACTCCGGCGCCGTACCCGACTCAAAAGCATTTCTTGCCATCCGAAAGTGGCCAACCGGTAATGGTGCGAATTTATCGCGATCCACCAGAACGACCCGTCGGCCCAGGGTCGCCGGCCACGCGATCCCGGTCGGCGACGGCGAGGGCTGCCCGACCCGTCCGCCGGGCGCCACACCGCCGACTCGTCGCGCGCGCGGGCCCCGGCGGCCACGGTCGACGGCACCTCCGCCGGGCCCGGCTCCTCAACGATGGCAACGACTCGGGACTCTTCGACCCCGGTCGCGTCGCCGTAGCTCGCACGCCGCCCCGGCCGCGGCGATCCGTCCGAATCTCAGCCTTCCGCAGGCCGCAGTTGACCCGAACGGCCGAGCCTTCGCACCGTCTCCAGGTCGCCCGCAAAGACGTTCCGCGCCCAAAAGGCTTACACCGTCACCTGAACGGACCAACGCACGTTACCGGAGTGAGTCATCGGCAGAAAAGTAAAATCCGACGCCAGGCAAATCAGGGCACAAAAGCGGAAGTGGACATCTCATTAAATTTCCACTCAATCGCCTGAGTCTTCTGCTTTGTCATCCCACTACAGAGTGAGATAGAGCCATGGCGGAGCGTGACGAGAGGTATCGCCTTGAGTATGGGAGGGGCGGGGCACAGCGAGCGGCCCCGCGATGGTGTCGGGGGGAGTAGTTCATGAGTGCCATTCGTCCCACGACCGTTGAGGTCGAGACGTCACTACGGCTGGTCGCGCCGGATGCCACCGCCTTACCGGTGCGGGCCAGCCTGCGGTACGACCCGGCCGACCCATACGCGGTGCATGTGCTTTTCCACGCGGAGTCCGCCGGGGGCGAGGCCGTCAGCTGGTCCTTCGCCCGGGAACTGCTGGTGAGCGGGCTCGACGAACCGGCCGGGATCGGCGATGTACGGGTCTGGCCGTGGGCCACGCCGCGTGGCGACTTCATCGCGCTCGCCCTGTCCTCACCGGACGGCAACGCGCTGTTCGAGGTGCCGCGCAGCGTACTGGTGCGTTTCCTGCGCCGTACCTATGTGGTGGTTCCCCGCGGGCGGGAGACCGAATACCTCGACCTGGACGCGGCCGTCTCCCGGCTGCTCGCCGGTCGCTAGGCGACCTCAGGGCTCGCGACCGGGCCGGGTTCCGGCGAAGCCGAGCACCCCAACCGGAAGTTGGTGTCACGACGGGTCGGCGCTATCCAGGCGCCGACTCGTCGTTGGCGTACCGTCGCCGGTCACCGGCCGGGGCAACCGGCAACGGGTCCGGCCCGCCACGGCCGATCCCCCGCCGCTGCTGGCGGGCGCGGTTCGGCGGATGCGGTTCGGCGGGCGCGATGCGGCAGGCGTGGTCCGGCGGGCGCCGGGGTGGTTGCCGCGCCGGCGAGGTGGGAGTTGAGGGTGGGCCGGCAGCCGTGTGGGATGCGGCTGCCGGCCCTCGATCATCGAGCGGTGGCAACGGGGTTGGCCTACCCGTTGTACTGAGCGATGATCTTCGAGAAGTCATACGGGCTTTGTGAAACGCTACTGCATGACCCGTCCGCCCAGTTGTGCGGCACGCTGGGGTCACACGCCCGATCGCGGTTCAGCGACCAGTAGGACAACCAGCCGACGTGCTTGGACCGCGCGTAGTTGAGCAGGGACTGGAAGCTGGCCAGCGAGAACAGTTCCGAGGGTTGGTCGGTGTGACCGTTCATGATCTGTAGACCCAGGTGGCTCCACGCGGTGGCGTCGTCCCAGCCGTACAGGCTCTTGAGCTGTGACTGGGCCGCGGCGGTCACCAACTCGACGCTGGTCACCTGGTCACCGGCATTGGTCAGACCGTAATCGAAGGCCATGATGTTGACGATGTCGAATGCCGCGCCGGCCGAGATGGCCGCGCGGATCTCGTCGGTACCGGTGCCGGGGAAGCCCACCGTGGTCATCGGCACGGTCAGCGACACGTGCAGGGTCCGGCCGGAGGCGCGGGCGTTGCTCTCCAGGATCTTGATGGCGCCGAACCGCACGGCCGTGTTGGTGTCCAGATCGTCGCCCTCGTAGTCGAGGTCGATCCGAGTCAGGCCGTACTTGTTGATCACCGACTGGTACGCCGCGGCGAGGCCGGCCGCGCTGCCGCAGGAGGCGCCCAGTTCGTTGCCGTTGTACCCGCCGAAGGACACCGCCACGTCGCCGCCCCTGGCGCGTACCGCGTTGACCACGCCGGTGACGGTGCCGTCCGAGGCGACGGTGTGCGCGCTGTCCCCGTCCCACGCCGGGGTGCATCCGCCGGAGTCCAGCACGAAGGCCAGGTTGTAGTCGCGGACGCCCGAGGCGTTGATCGCGTCGGTGATGTTCTGCGGGTTGTTGTCCAGCGGCATGAAGTAGATCGGGTTCCGGTAGCTGCCATTGCTCGGCGGCGGATTGCTCGGCGGCGGGCTGGTCGGCGGTGTGGTCGTGGGCGGTGCGCTGGTCGGCGGTGCGCTGGTGGGCGGCGGCGTCGGCCCGTGGGTGGTCGGCGTCGGGCTGGGGGTGGGGCCGCCCGGCCCGTTCATGGTGACGTCGTCGGCGTAGTAGGTGCCCTGGGCGTACCAGCCGTGCAGGTAGACGGTGAGGGTGGTGGTGCCGTTGGTGGTGAAGGTGGTGCTCAGCTGGGTGTACCCGCCGCCGGTACTCGGCGTCCAGGTGGTCGCGGTGGCGGCGCCGGTGGTGCCGAGGTAGACGTAGGCCCCGCTGACATGCGCGGTGAGGGTGTAGGTGGTGTTGGCGGCCACCGTGACGGTCTGCGCGCACTGCGCCGTGCTGGTGGCGGTGGCGGCCCCGGCCAGGGCGTAGCTGCCGGTGTGCGCGTGCCCGGTGACGGCCGAGTCGGCGGCGTCGCACGACCAGCCGCTGAGGCTGCCGGTCTCGAAGCCGGGATTGGTGATGGTGTTGGTGGCGGCCGAGGCCGCGGGGATCGCCACGCTCACCGCCGCCACGCCGATTCCGGCGGCGGCCACGGTGGCGACGGCGGCGCACAGTGCGGTGCGCCCGCGCCCGCGCACCCGTGGTTGGGGTGCCAGTGGTTGGCGTGCTAATGGTCTGCGCATCAATGGTCTGCCCTTCAGGGGTCCGCGCACCGGGCAACTGTCCCGGCGCGGTGGGGCGGGGCGACCCGCCTCACCGCGCCGTCTTCTCCGCCGATCAGCTCACCGAGAAGTCGTCGGCGTGGTAGGCGCCCTGCGCGTACCAGCCGTGTACCCAGATGGTGACCGAGGTGGTCGAGGCGCCGGTGGTGAACCCGACCGACAGCTTCGAGTACGCCCCGGCCGTACCGGGCGTCCAGGTGCTCGGGTCGGAGGTTCCGGTACCCGTCACTCCGATGTAGACATACGAGCCGTTCACCCAGCCGGACAACGTGTACGTGTGGTTGGGCGACACGGCGATGGTCTGCGCGCACTGCGCGGTGTCGGAGTTGCCCACGGCGCCCGCCAGGGCATGGGTTCCGGCGTGCACCGGGCTGGCCACCACGCTGCAGTTGGCTCCCGTCCACGGGGACAGCGCCCCGGTCTCGAAGCCGCCGTTGACCACCGCGCCGCTGCCGCCCCCGGTCGGGGTCGGAGTCGGTGACGGCGTGTGCGACGGCGTCGGCGAGGCCGACGGCGTGTGCGAGGGGGTGGGCGAGGTCGTCCTGCTCGGGCTGGGGCTGGGGCTGGCCGGGTGGCTAGCGGTCGGCGAGCTGCTGGGCCGGCTGCTGCCGCTCGGCGTGACGCAGGTGGTGGTGCTGCCGTTGACGTCGTTGACCACGTCGTTGAAGAGGGTGGCCGCCGGGTCGAGGTCGTACAGGGAGAACATCATCGCCCCGCCGTACCCGTTGCAGTGCAGGTAATCCGCCTTGGCCTTGATGGACTGCGGGGAGTCGCCGACGTAGAGCGTGTTCCCGTCGTAGAACCAGGCGGCCTGGGTCAGCGGATCGTAGAAGGTGTCCGAGGCGTTGGCGACGATGTTGGTGATCTCCTTGTACATCGCCACACCCGGAACGTTGCCCGACAGCGTGAAGCCCTGTGACGGGCCGGCGGCCTGCTGGTAGAGGCCGTGGTTGCTGCCCGCCGGGACCCCGGTCCAGCCGCGGTAGTAGAACGGGAACCCGATGGTGGCCTTGCTGGCCGGGAAGCCGCCGGGTATGCCGTACGCGGGTGCCCCGACGGTCCACGCCTTCATCGCCTCGTCGATGCTGTATTTCCCGGTGCCCGGCGCGACCGGAGTCATCGGGTCGTTGGGCGAGGTGAACGTCGGGTCCTGGAAGTTGGTCGGGCCGGTCGGCTCGAAGCCGCCGTGCATGTCGTAGGTCATGATGTCGCCGAAGTCGAGGTACTGCCCGATCCGGTTGGTCTGGATGTACTTGATCTTGTCCTGGCCGGAGGGCAGGGCGGCGGTCAGCGCGTAGTGCTTACCGCCGTGCGCGGAACCGTAGGCGTCCAGTTCGCTGCGGAACTCGGCCAGCAGCGCGGTGAGGTTCGCCGGGTCGTTGGTCGGGTCGACGTGGTTGCCGAGGTGCCCACCGGGCGAGCCGGGGTACTCCCAGTCGATGTCGATGCCGTCGAAGATGCCGGCGGCGGTCCCCGGACCGCCATAGCCGCCGGAGGCCGGGATGTTGCCGGCGATGAACATGTCGATGCAGGAGCTGACGAACTTCTGCCGGCTGGCCGCGGTCTTGGCCACGTCGGAGAAGTACTTGGAGTAGGTCCAGCCGCCGATGGACAGCAGCACCTTGAGGTTCGGGTGCTTGGCCTTGAGCTCCTTGAGCTGGTTGAAGTTTCCGGCGATCGGCTGGCCGAACGCGTCGGCCACGCCGCTGACGCTGGTGCTGGCGTCGAAGGTCTTCTGGTAGTCGGCAAACTGGTCCTCGGCCCCGTCACCGGCGTTGGGATCGTTCTCCCCGCCCGGGTCGGGATCGGTCGCCTTGGTCGTCTCGAAGCAGGTGAGGTTGGCCGGGTCGATGTTCTCGAAGTCGTAGATCATGTAGTCGAGCTTGCCGGCCACCCCGCTGGTGTCGACGTTCTTGAGGTAGTAGGCGTTCTGGTAGATGGACCACTGGTCGTAGTACGCGATCTTCAGGCCGCCGCTGGTCGCCGCCTGTGCCACGGAGTTGCCCGTGAGCAGGGCCGGCACCACCGCCGCGGCCACGGCGACGAGCGCGCAGACCAGCGCGGCCGCGGGTGCCCTTCTCGACGCGGCCCGCGGCGCGCCGGAGCCCCGGTCCCGCTGCCGGCCCCATTCCGGGCGAATCGCTGCTCTCACCGCTGTCCCCTCCCCATCGGAGCGCCGGCTCGCGCCGCGTGCGGGACGGGCCGGGCGCCGCCAATCAGTAAAGAAACCTTATTGTTGGTGATTAATATTGATAGCAGTCTCCGCGTTGATAAACAAGCCCTGCGCGACAGACCGGCCCTACCGCCCCGGGCACCGGCGTGCCAGAGTGTTCGCGTGGATCATGTGCCGCTGCGTCGACGTTGGTACGACGCGATATTCGTGGCGTTCTTCGCGGTCAATGTCGGATTCGTCACGTACATCTTTGACCTGGAGCAGATCGCGATCCCGGACACGACCCACTTCCGGTACCCGATCTGGCCACCGCGCCCGCTGGTGAACCTGGTGCACTGGTACGGCGACAAGTGGGACCCGTTGCTGATGGCCAGGCCGCCGTTCTGGAAGATGACCATCTGGATAGACGTTCTCTTCTTCGGACCGTTCTACGTCGCCGCCATCGTGGCGTTCGTGCGCGGCCGGGACTGGATCCGGGTGCCGGCGCTGATCTGGGCCGGCATGATGATGTCCAACGTGCTGATCCTGCTGATGGAGGAGAAGTACGGGCAGTGGGCCACTCCTCACTTCCCCATGGTGCTGGCCGCCAACCTGGCCTGGTTCCTGCTCCCGCTGGCGATGATCTGGCGGATGCGCCACGACCGCCCCTTCACGAGGATGGTGACGACTTGACATCCTCCGCCGCCCTAGAGGGCGCGGATTCCCTCGGTCACCCGTGGGTTTTCCTGCTGCACCGACGACTGCCCCGTCCGGGAGGACTCCCGTCGAGGTCTTACACCGTCTCCACAGGCTGTCGCCGCCAGCCCGGCGGTCAAAATGTTGCGCGCCGCGTTGACATCCCGATCGTGGGTCGCGCCGCGGGGGCACACCCACCGCCGGATGCTCAGCGGCATTTCCTCGGCCAGTCTGCCGCAGACCGAGCACAGGGGGGAGGCACACGGGTGAACCCCTATCCGTCTGGGCGGCGAATCGGCCATTCCTGCCCTGCTTCTCAGGAGTCCCGTTTCCTCCCCGGCCCGAAGACCGGGGCATCCACGGAAGGAATCCGATGAACGGCTTCGCCGGCAAGTACGGGCCCTGGGCGGTGGTGGCCGGAGCGTCCGAGGGCATCGGCGCGGCGTTCTCGACCGCCCTGGCCGAACGCGGCGTCAACCTGATCCTGGTGGCCCGCCGCTCCGAGCCGCTGGCCGCGCTGGCCGACCGGCTGACGGTGCAGACCGTACCGGTGGTCGCCGATCTGTCCACACAGGACGGACTGGAGGCGGTCTACTCGGCGGCGGAGGGCAGGCCCGTCGGGATGCTGGTGTGCAACGCGGCGTACGCGCCGGTCAGCCCGTTCCTCGACCTGACGCCGTCCAAGCTCTCCACCCTGGTGGACCTCAACTGCCGCGCGCCCCTGCTGCTGGCCCGGCACTTCCTGCCGGACATGGTGGCCCGCCGTGCCGGTGGGGTCATCGTGATGAGCTCGCTGGCCGGCATGCAGGGCTCACCGGGCCTGGCCGCGTACGCGGCGAGCAAGGCCTTCGGTGCGGTGCTGGCCGAGAGCCTGTGGGCCGAGCTGGCCGGCACCGGCGTCGACGTGGTCACCTGCGTGGCGGGCGCGGTCAGCACGCCGGGCTATCAGGAGTCGATGAGCCGTCCGGCGCCGGGCACGGTCGACGCGCAGACCGTCGCGCGGACCGCGCTCGGGGCGCTGGGTCGGGGCCCACGCACGGTACCGGGGGCGATGATGCGGGTCAGCTCGGTGCTGATGAGCCGCCTGCTCCCCCGCCGTACCGCGATCAAGTTGATCGGCCGGGCCTCCTCCGGGCTGGCCGACTAGCCGGGCGCGCCGGCCGGTGAGTGCCTCATCACCGGCCGGCGCCGGGCCGGACATGGCAGCATTGCTGCTGTGGACATCGAACTGCGCGACAACGCCGACGAGAACCGGTACGAGGCGGTGGTCGACGGACAGGTCGCCGCCTACATCGTGTACCGGGACCGGTACGACGGCGCCCGGGTCTACCTGCACACCGAGACCGATCCGGCCTTCGCCGGCAAGGGCGTGGCCAGCTCGCTGGTCCGGCAGGCGCTGGAGGCCGAGCGGGCGCGTCCCCGCCGGGTCGTGCCGTCGTGCCCGTTCGTCGCCGCGTTTCTGGAGCGGCACCCGGATTACAAGGACGTGACCACCCTCTAGGCGCAGGGCGCGCGCCTACACCGGCCAGCGGCCGGTCAGCCGCCGTACCGCCTGGGCGGCTCCCCGATCCATCGCGGCCCGTACAATCGCGAAGACCACGCCCTGCAGCGCGGCGGCGGCCAGCACCTCACCCCAGCCGCGCTCCTCGTCCAGCGCGTCCGGGGCCTGCTGGTCGCCCGGGGCGAGCCGCCAGATCTGCTTGACCAGGACGCCGGCCACCGCTCCGGCGGCCACCCCGACGAGCAGGCCGACCGGCCGGTAGAACAGCTTCTTCCCGGCCATCTCAGGCGCGCCTTCGCCAGATCACCAGGCCGGTGATCAGCGCGAGCACCCCGGCGGCGCCGGCCAGCAGGGGCCACCGGCCGCCGACCAGGTCGACGACCCGCTCGCGCGAACGGCCGACCCGGTACGCCACGTCGCTGTAGACCTCACCGGCCTTGTCCTGAGCGCGGGCCTTGACGTCGGCCTTGGCGGCCAGCGCGCCGACGGTCTCGCCCAGCGCGGTCCGGGTCTGCTCGATCTCGGCGCGCAGCGCGGCGCGGCGTTCGGCCCCGACCAGTCCGTCGGCGGTCGCCGCGAAGCCCGCCGCCGGGCGGTGCCCGTCCCCGTCGCCGCCCATGCCGCCCGCGCCCATGCCGCCACCACCCGGGCCGCCGCCCAGGTTGGCCTCGTGCGAGGCGCCGTCGCCCGGCCCGGTACCGGCCATCGCCAGCGCGCTGCGGATGGGTGGGTCCGAGGCTGCCCGCGCGCTCATCGTTGCCTCCTGCGCTCGACCGCCGCGGCCACCGCCCCGAGGTCGCGGTGCACGCCGTCGACCGCTGCCTCGGGCAGCGGCGGGGTCGCCTGCTTGACCTGGGCGCGTCCGGTGATGGCCATCAGCCCGCCGATCGCCAGCAGCAGTGCGCCGATCACCATCGCCGCCGCCCACGCGGGCATCACCTGGGCGAGCAGCAGTACGCAGCCGGTCAGGATGCCGAACACGCCGTACAGGCTGATCACGCCGGCGCCGCCGAACAGGCCGGCGCCCTTGCCGGCGTGGCCGGCCTTGTCCATGATCTCGACCCGGGCCAGCGCCAACTCGTCACGTACCAGTGTGGACAGCTGCTCGGACAGGCGCCGGATCAGCTCCCCGGTGGACAGCGAGTCGAGCGCCCGGGATCCGTCCGGCTGCGCGCCGGCCGGCGCGGACGGTGCCGCGGCGGGGGCGTGGGGAGGCTCCGGATCCACGATCACCTGGCTCCGGCTGCGCTCCCGGGAAGAAGACTCGGACATCTTCGCCATTCGCCCCAGGTGCCCCAGGGCGTGCGTGTCAAACGCGTACCTGATAAATGTTCAGATGCCGGGCTCATCGGCCAGCCGCTCCATCAAACCGGCGGCGATCCGGACAATTTGCTGTTCGGCCGGGGTGAGCGCGCTGGTCATCGCGGCGGCCAGCCACTGCTCCCGCCGGGCGCTGTCCTCTCCGAGCACCCGCACCCCAGCCGGAGTGATCTCCAGTAGCGACTGCCGGCCATCCTCCGGATTGCCCCGCCGGATCACCAGCCCCTTGTCCTCCAGCGCGGCGAAGACCCGGGTGAGCGTCTGCGGGGTCACGTGCTCGGCGTCGGCCAGCGCCTTCGGGGTCATCACCTGGTGCCCGTACAGCCGGCTGAGCACGGACAGCTCCAGCGGGGTGACCCCGTGCTCCTGTTTCTGGGCGCGCATCCGCCGGGCCAGCCGGATCACGCCCAGCCGGACCTCCCGGACCATCGCCGCCAGCTCCGCGTCACGCACCGCATCCACGCGTGGACCCTAACCCGCCGTGAGCTGCTCTCCCGACCTCGGCCCGGCCGGTCGCAGGAACCCCGCGTACCGGCCGGCGAGGCCGACCAGGTCGGCGTGGGTGCCGCGCTCCACGATCCGGCCGTCGTGCAGCACGACTATCTGGTCGGCCCGCTCGATGGTGGCCAGGCGGTGGGCGATCACGATGGTGGTGCGCCCCTCGGAGAGCGCGTCCAGCGCCTCCTGCACCGCCCGTTCGGTGCGGGTGTCCAGCGCGCTGGTCGCCTCGTCCAGCAGCAGTACCGGCGGGTTGCGCAGCAGCATCCGGGCGATGGCCAGGCGCTGCCGCTCCCCGCCGGAGAACCGGTAACCGCGCTCGCCCACCATCGTGTCGTACCCGTCGGGGAGCCCCTCGATCAGGTCGTGGAGGCGGGCCGCCCCGGTGGCCGCCCGAAGCTGCTCGTCCGTGGCGTCCGGCTTGGCCAGCAGCAGGTTCTCCCGGATCGAGGCGTGCAGCAGGTACGTCTCCTGGGAGACCAGCCCGATCGAGGTGGCCAGCGAGCCCAGCGTGACGTCCCGTACGTCCGTGCCATCGACGCTGACCGTGCCGCGCTCCGGTTCGTAGAGCCGGGCGATCAGGTAGGCGAGCGTGGTCTTACCGGAGCCGGTCTCGCCGACGATGGCGGTCATCGAGCCGGGCGGGCAGACGAGGTCGAGGTCCTCGATGGTCCACCGCTCGGCCCCCTCGTACCGGAACGAGACGTCGGTCAGCCGCACCTCGCCGCGGGTCACGACCAGCGGGCGGGCGCCCGGACGGTCGTCCACGTCGACCGGCAGGTCCAGCACGTCGAAGATCCGGCCGAACAGGGCCATCGAGACGGACACGTTCTGCCCGATGCCCTGCACGCCGCTGATCGGCCCGATCAGCCGGTTCACCATGCTGGAGAAGGCCACGACCGTGCCGATGCTGGCCAGCGAGGCGCCGTGGGCCACCTCGATGCCGGCCAGCCAGTACACGATCGCGGGGACGACGACCAGCGCCACCCGCCGGGTGGCCAGCCGCCACCGGCCGGCCATCACCGCGGCCAGTTCGACGTCGGAGATCTGCTTGGACTGGTCGGAGAAGCGGCGGACGAGTTCGTCGCGCAGCCCCATCGTCTTGGCCAGCAGCACGCCGGCCACGGACAGCGACTCCTCGACCAGGGTGGTCAGGGCGGACAGGCCGCCCTGGCGCCGCCGGGACAGCGCGCGGCGCTGCCGCCCGAGCCGGAACGTCATGGCCAGGAACAGCGGCACCACCAGCAGGGCCAGCACCGACAGCCGCCAGTCCAGCAGCAGCATGGCCACGACGATGGCGCCGGCGGTGACCGTGTTCTGCACCAGCGAGCTGGCCGTGTTGGTGACCACGTTGTCGACCCCGCCGACGTCGTTGAGCACCCGCGACAGCACGTCCCCGGTGCGGGTACGCGTGAAGAACGCCAGCGACATGCGCTGCAGGTGCCCGTACACGCTTACCCGCAGCCCGTGCATGATGCGCTGCCCGATCACGTTGGACAGCTGGCCGGTGACCACACCGAGTGCGCCGGCCGCCACCGCGGACCCGATCATCCCCAGCGCCAGCCAGGTGATCAGCACCGCGTTGCGCTCGGGCAGCCCGCGGTCGATGATCGCGCGGAGCATGAACGGCGCCACGACATTGAACGCGGCCTGCCCCACCACCAGCACGAGCAGCAGCGCCAGCAGCCAGGTGTGCGGGCGGAACAGCGCGACGATGCGGCGCAGGGGCACCTTGCGCTCCTGGTCCGACGTGTCGAGCACGGCGGGCGCCTGGCGGGTTGCGGCGGATGTCATACGCGTGAGCGTACTATTTTGAGGCCGCCAGAGCGCAACTGAATAAGAAAGTAGTTCGCTGACGCTTACTATCGGGCGGCTGCCGGCCGAGCCTCAACCGGCCTGGACGGCCGGCCCCTGCTCGCCGGTGTGCCGACCGCCGGACAGCGCGTCCCCGGTGCGGGGACGGGTCAGCGCCCAGTAGAGCACCGCCATGCCCACCACCTGGGCCAGGTGATAGGTGGAGGTGGGGTCCAGGTCGATCCAGTGGGTGACGCTCGGGCTCAGCGCCTGGGTGGCGCCGGCCGCGCCGCTCGCGGCGATGGCCAGCAGCACCGGCCAGCCGAGCGGATGGTGCCGGTACGTGGCCCAGCACCACAGCACCAGCACGCTGGTCATGGTCAGGCCCTCGCAGGACATCATCGAGGCGACCCCGGCGTGACCGGTGAAGGCGAGCACGACGTACGCCACCAGCCCGACCGAGCGCAGCAGCCAGAAGGTACGCGCGTGGCCGCTGCCCAGCACCTCGACGACGGTACCGGCGAGCAGGTACGACACCGCGATCACGATCATCACGGTGATGACGGCCCAGCTGAAGCTTCCCCAGCGGGTCCAGCGCACCAGAACCGCGTGATGTACCGAGCCGGCCAGCGCCGCCGCGGCCGTCCAGCCGAAGGCCGACTGCCACGGCCGGGAGATGTTTCCCCTGCGGTGCAACCGCACCGCCAGCGTGGCGACGACGAGTCCGAGAAGGAGATCGGTCAGTGCCTGAGCGGGTTGGGCGAGCACATTAGCACGTTACGCCGCCGCTCCATGACGAACCATGGAGATCGGTCTCGTTGCCGGACTCGCCACCACGCAACCGGCCACCACCGGATCGCAACCGACCCGCGGCGCAACTTGCACAACGCCACGCCAGTTGCGCGGTCGGGACACACTAATCCCAACGCGTGGTCCGGAGGTGACAGTGGGTGGCGGAGTGTTCGTGACGGCCGTGCTGGTGGCCAACCCCGCGCTGCTTGTAGTCGCGGCGCTGGTCCGGCTCTGGCCGCCGCGACGCGCCGGCCGGGAACTGCGCCCCACCGAGATCGCCCTGCTGCGCTCCGGACGCACGGCCGCCGTGTCCACCGCCCTGGTGCTGCTGCACGCGAGGGCCGCCGTGGACGCCGCCATGCCGGGCACCGTGCGCCGCTCGGGCGCACTGCCGCGCGGCTGCGACCCGCTGGCCCGATCGGTCTACGAGTCGCTGGCGCGGCCGGCCGGTCCACGCGAACTGGTCGCGCGCACGCCGGTGCGCGGCGGCCTCTCCCAACTGGCGGCCGGCCTGGCCCGCGCCGGCCTGATGCTGACCTCGCGACGGAGGGTCACCCTGCGGGTACTGGCGATCGCCGCCGGGGTGCTGGCCGTGGCCGCCGCGCTGACCGGGGCGCCGTCGGCCGCGTGGTTCGCGCGGCTGGCACCGGTCGTACCGGCCGCCGCGATCGTCGCGCTCGCGCTGCTGCCCGGCCGCACCCTGGCCGGCCGACGGCTGATGCGCCGGCTGCGCCGCCGGCACTCCGACCTCACCCCGGAGCACGAACCGGACGCCGCCGAGTGGTCGCCCCAGTCGCTCGGCCTGTCCGTCGCCCTCTACGGCGCGCCAGCGCTGCGGTTGACCTTCCCGCGGTTCGCCGCGCAGGCCGGCCTGCTGCGGGACTCCTCGCGGGTGCCCGTGTCGGTGGCGGGTCCGGGGTCGCCGGCCAGGTCGGCCGGGATCAGCCCAGGTTCTTGACCGCCTGCTCGATCGCCCGGTGGAACGTCGGGTACGCGTACATCATGCTGCGCAGCCGGTCGACCGGGACCTCGCCGTGCACCGCGACGACCAGCGCGCCGAGCACTTCGCCACCGACCGGGCCGGCCGAGGTCGCCCCGACCAGCACCCCGCGGTCGGCGTCCGCGACCAGCTTGACGAAGCCGTGGTTGCCGACCTTGTGGATGTAGCCGCGGGTGGACTCGGTCAGGTCGGTGTATCCGGTCGTGACCCGCAGCCCGCGCGCTCGCGCCTGCGCCTCGGTCAGCCCGACCGCGCCGACCTCCGGGTCGGTGAACGTCACGCGCGGCAGCGCCCGATAGTCGGCAGCCGGGCCGCCCTGGCCCAGGATGTCCCGCACCACGATGTCGGCCTGGTACATCGCGACGTGGGTGAACGCGCCCTTGCCGGTGAGGTCGCCGACGCCCCACAGCCGGTCACCGGCGCGCAGCCACTCGTCCACCTCCAGCGTCCGGGCGGTCGGGTCGAGCCCGACGGTGTCCAGGCCCAGGTCGCCCAGGTTGGCTCGCCGCCCGGTCGCGACCAGCAGCCGCTCCGCCTCCAGGACGTCGCCGCCGTCCAGGGTGACCGTGAAGCTCTGCGCGTCGTGCCCGACCCGGACGACCTTCGCGCCGGTGCGCACCTCGGCGCCCGCGCCCTCCAACTCGGAGTGCAGCAGCTTCGAGGACTCGGGCTCCTCCATGGCGAGCAGCCGATCCAGCGCCTCGACGATGGTGACCCGGGTGCCGAACCGCAGGAACACCTGAGCCAGCTCCAGCCCGATCGCCCCGCCGCCCAGAATGATGAGCGACTCCGGCGCCTCGGTGGCCTCAATGGCCTCCCGGTTCGTCCAGTACGGCGTGCCGGCCAGCCCGTCGATGGGCGGCACGGACGGTGCGGTACCGGCGCCGAGCACGATGCCCCGCCGGGCCTGGAATGTCACGCCGTCGACGTCGACCCGGCCGGGCCCGGCGAGCCGGCCGTAGCCGCGCACGAACCGACCGCCCTTGCCGGTGAACCGATCGACCGCCGCCTTGTCGTCCCAGTCGTCGGTGGTCTCCCGCACCCGTGCGGCCACCGGACGCCAGTCCGGCTCCACGGTCGCTGTGCCCGCCATCCCGTTGACCCGCCCGCCCTCGGCGAGCAGGTTGGCGGCCCGGATCATCTCCTTGCTGGGCACACAGCCCCAGTACGGGCATTCGCCGCCGACCAGCCGGTGCTCGACGCCGACCACGGACAGGCCCGCGACGGCCAGCCGACCGGCGACCTCCTCGCCACCGACGCCCATGCCCAGCACGACGATGTCGACCTCGTCGACACTGTCATGATCAGCCATCCGCCCGTCCCTCCGGCTCGCCTGGCGACAAATCCGACCGGGGCGGCCGGCCACCGGTCACGACTAGTGTGCCCCAGTCAGAAGTCACCCAACCCGTGGGCCTTCTGGATCGTCTCGCGGACCCGCTCGATCGCCGCACCCGGCCGCGACGCCTGCTGCGCCGACGTCCGCAGCTGCTCGATCAGTCCGAGCAGGGGTCCGGCGGTGCCACCCTTGAGCGCGTCGGCGACCAGCGTCCGCGCCTCGTCGTAGTCCTGCGCCGCCGCGGCGGCCTTGGCCTGCCCCTGCTCCAGCTTCTGCAGCGCGGCGGCCAGCCTGGTCACGATCTCCTGAGTGCTCATCGGACCCGATTGTGCCCCAACGGCCGCGCCGGGGCACTCGGCCCGCCGGGGCGCCCCGCACAAAACCGCGCGAGGGGCCACCGCACGTCGCCGGGCCCGGGGCTCGCGCCCCGGGCCCGGCCCGGAATGTGCTGGGTTGCGCCGACGGTCCGGCTCGGCCGGCGGCGATTCAGCTAGCGGTCAGCGAGACGTCGTCGATGAGGAACGACGTCTGCACCGAGACGTCCTCGGTGCCGGTGAACCGGATCGTCACCGTCTGGCCCGCGAACGCGGACAGGTTGAACGACCTCAGCGTGTACGCGGTCCCCTTGTTCAGGTTCGAGTAGGTCGCCAGGGTCGTCGAGCCGACCTGCACGTTCATCGCGTCGAACACCTGCGAGAGGCTCGATTCGGCGGAGTCGACGCGCAGATAGAAGCTGAGCGTGTAGTTGCTGCAGCCCAACGGGAGGGTGACCGTCTGGCTCAACGTGTCGGTGTGCCGCTGCGCGTACCCGTCCAGCCACGCCTTCCAGGCGCCGGAGTGGGCCGGCTCCGAGGAGGAGTTGTCGATCACGCTGGCCGATGTGGTCCACGGTGCCGCGGAGCCGGTCTCGAAGCCCGGGTTGCCCAGCTTCTGGCCCGGGCTCTCGCAACCACCGGTCGGGTTGACGAGCCAGTTGAACGAGGTGCTTCCGGTCAGGCCGCCGCCGGTCGCGGTCACCGTGACCTGGTAGAGCCCCTTCGTGGTCGGCGTGCCGGTGATGACCCCGGTCGAGGAGTTGAGCGACAGCCCGGCCGGCAGGCCGGACGCGGACCAGGTGTACGGGCCGGTGCCACCGGCCACGGACAGCGTGAGGCTGGTCGCGGTGTTGACCAGAACGCTCTGGGTGCCCGGGTTGTTCACGGTGAGGCCGCCGGAGTTGAAGGCCGCCGTGCCGTTCGGGGTACCGAGCCCGGTCGGGCCGTCCCAGCCGGTACCCGCGGTGCACATCGGCGCGCCGCAGGAGCCGTTGCCGCCGCTGGTCACGTCGAACAGGTTGCCGGCGTGCGCGTACGGGTAGGAGGCCGGGGTGTCCGAGAAGCCCGGGGTGCCGGCGAGCGCGTAGGTCGCCGCGATGATCGGGGAGGCCGCGCTGGTGCCGCCGTACTCCGCCCAGCCGAGGTCGCTGTACGAGTTGTACACCGCGACGCCGGTGTTCGGGTCGGCGACCGCGGACACGTCCGCCTCGCCGCGACGGGTGCAGCCCGTGGTGGCCGTCTGGAACGCGGGCTTGGGCTCGTAGGCGGAGCAGCCGGAGCCCGCGCCGGCCCAGGCCGACTCGGTCCAGCCGCGCGAGTTGGTCGAGCCGTTCAGCGTGGTGCCGCCGACCGCCACGACGTACGGCGAGGTGGCCGGGTACTGCGCGCCGTTGCCCAGGTCGCCGGTGCTCGCCGTGATGACCTCACCCGGGTGGTTGAAGTGCGCGTCCTCGATCGTCTCGACGGTCGTCTCGGCCCCGCCCCAGCTGTTGGAGACGAACTTGGCGTGCGCGGTCGCGTAGTCCTCGGCCGCGAGCAGGTCGGTGTCGTTGTTCGTGTTCGCCTCGACGAGCAGGATGTGGCAGGTCGGGCAGATCGCCGAGACCATGTCCACGTCCAGCGAGATCTCGCCGGCCCAGTTGGCGTCGGGGGTCGGCATCGGGAACGTCGCACCGGTCTGGTTCACCTTGGTGAAGCAGCCGTTGGCGGTGGTACACGCCGGCAGGCCCCACTGCGCCCGGTAGGTGTTCAGGTCGGAAGCGGCGGACGGATCGTCGAACGCGTCCACGATCGCGACCGTGGCGGTGGTGGTGCCGGCCGGCAGCTTGTACGCGGCCTTGAGAGTGGACGGGCCGTAGCCGGCGGTCACGGCGTTGGGCGTCAGCGCCCGCGCGCTGTGCACGTCGGTGCGGCGCATCGCGAAGCAGGTCGACTGGCCTGGCTGGGCGAGACCGCAGATGGATGTGTAGTTGGCCGCGATGGGCGCGGCCGACGCGGGTGGCGCGGCCAGCACGCCGGCGACGAGTGCCGCCACAGCGCCGACCACGACGAGTACCGGGGGTCTGACCCGCATGCTCTCTCCTTCAACGCAAGGGGTCTCAGGATGGCATGGGGCGCGGGCCCGCAGTTGGCCCCCACCTTCCCATTGATTGACATGCTTAGATGGGAAAAAGTGGCGCACACCAACACAGCAGGGTCAAATGATTGCGCAGAAGACTGGATTTCGCATGTGACGAACGGATGCGAATATCGAGAAGAGCTGTAACAACGCGGCGGCGCTCCGCCGGGCTGACCGCCTCGGGGCCACCTCGCGCGGGGGACGCGACGTCGAGCCGGTGAGTACCGGCTCGACGGGTCTTCCGTTATCGGGGGCGGCTCCGCTCGCCGCCGTCGACGTAGTTGTGCGTTCGTTCAGCCGACGTGGTACTGCGCCCGTTCGGCCGACGTGGTCCTGCGCTCGCTCAGCCGACGTAGGGCATGCGACGGTCGGGGCGGCGCAGCACCGGCACCGGCTGCGGCCGGGAGTCCACCATCCGTCGGCGCCGGCCCGGAATCATCGCCGCGTCGACGGCCTCCAGGTAGACCCGCTCGTACCGGCGGGCCATCAGCGGCGCGGAGAAGTTGGCCCGCACGTGCGCCACGCAGTCGGCCGGGTCGATCTCGTCGATCCGGTGCAGGGCCGCCGGCAGGTCCTCCGGCCGGCCGCGTACCCAGCCGGTCAGTCCATCGCGGACCAGCTCCGGCACCGCGCCGCGGGACAGCGCCACCACCGGGGTACCGACCGCCATCGCCTCGATCATCACCATTCCGAACGGCTCGTCCCAGCGGATCGGCATGATGAGGCACCGCGCCTCGGCGAGCAGCTTGTCCGTGACCGTCCGGTCGGCGTCGGCCAGCAGCTGGATGTCGTCGCCATCCCGCAGCATCGGCCGGATCTCCTCCTCCAGGTACTTGGCCTCGCTCGGCTCACTGGCCTTGCCGGCCAGCACCAGCGGCAGGCCGGCCTCCCGGCAGGCGTTGATGGCCAGGTCCGGCCCCTTGTCCGGACTGAACCGGGCGAGCCAGAGCACCGGACCGTCGTGCCGCTGCGGCGCCTCGACCGGGTCCATATAGGGCAGTGCGTTGTGCACCGTCGCGGCCCACGGCAGGCTCGGGCGCGACGCCCGCTGGGATCGGGAGATGGCGACCAGCCGCACGCTGTCGCCCAGCGCGTCCAGGAAGTCGCCGAGGTCGCTGTTCACGATGCCGTGCACGGTCACGACGGTGGGCGCCTTGCGCATCGCCGCGGTGACCGGACCGTCCGTGGTGTGGTCGTGCACCACGTCGTACTCGCCCTCGCTCATCAGCTTGTTCACCCGCGCGGTGTGCACCAGGGCGGGCAGCAGCTGACCGAGCCGGGCATGCTGCAACGAGGGGTTGCTCGCGATGAAGTGGGAGGCGGCGGTCCCGGTACGTGAGCCGGCGCCAAACAGCGTGACCTCATGCCCGCGAGCCACCAGCGCGTCCACCAACGCACCAGCGATCACTTCCACCCCGCCGTACCCGAGCGGCGGCACCTCGTACCAGGGCGGAACGACCATGGCGATCCGAAGGCGCCGATGTCCCCGGTGCGGGGGCTCCAGTAGTGATTCGGTCACGGTCAGCCTCTTTTCTTCCGCGCTGGGGCTGGCGCCCACACGGGTCGATGTGGCCTCGTTCCCGGTACCCAGGGAAATCCGGCCGTAACGTTGGCGTCCTCGTACCGGCGCGAACCGCGCTCGCGAAATCCGGTGTTCGCCACCCCTTGGCGGCCCCCGGGAAGCACCCCACGAGGGGCACCCGGAAGCCGGACGAAGTGCGGTGAAATGGACATCCGAATCACCCTAAATCACCGTATAGTTGTGGCGTTCACGGGGCCTAGGGATGGGGGACGGGCATGGCCGCCGTCATGGTGGTGACCACTGAGGAGATTCCCGGGTACCGGATCAGCACGGTGATCGGCGAGGTGATCGGGTCGATCGCCCGGCTGAGCAACGCCTTCACCGAGGGGATCCGCGCGCTGGACGGGAATCTGAACCCGAAGCGCTCTTCAGAACTGACCCAGTGGCGCAAGGACGCGGTGACCGAGATGGTCGAGCAGGCCCGGCAGCGTGGCGCCAACGCCGTCGTCGGGCTGCGGTTCGACAACCGGAACATCAGCACGGCCTGGGCCGAAATCTGCGCGTACGGCACGGCGGTCCGGGTCGACCCCGCGACTGGCTGAGAGCCGCCCTTTCCCGGGACCCACGACCTTTTCGCCGCTTGGGGCAGCCTGCGGCCCACTGAGCCCTTAGCCGCCTTATCGTCCCGTCCACCCCGCGCTCGGCGGTTGAGCCCCCTTGGGAACCGCTCGGTCGATCCGGGCGGCCCCGGCATTGTTCTCCCTCGGGCGGCCCCTCGCGCGCCGCCAGGTGCCTTGCCACCCGTCCGGAGCGTCGGGGGCGGATGCGATCCGTTTTCACAGCCTCCTCCGACGCCGGCCCGGCTTGTCCGGAGCCTGGCCGGCGCTAGGATGGCGCGGATACATCCCATGTATGAGGGGGCACGTTGGCAGTCACCGACGAGGCGATCGACAAGATCAAAGGCATGATCGTCTCCGGCGAGCTGAGCCCGGGAGACCGCCTGCCCAAGGAGGCCGACCTCGCCGACCGGCTCGGACTGTCCCGCAACTCGCTGCGCGAGGCGGTCAAGGCGCTGTCGCTGATTCACGTGCTCGACGTGCGCCAGGGCGACGGCACCTATGTCACCAGCCTGGAGCCCCACCTGCTGCTCGACGCCATGACGTTCGTGGTGGACTTCCACCGCGACGACACGGTCCTGGAGTTCCTCGAGGTACGCCGGATTCTCGAGCCGGCCGCCACGGCGATGGCGGCGCTGACCATGGCGGACGCCGAGATCGTGCAGCTCCGGGCGGTACTCGACCAACTGCCCGTCGAGCCGACCATCGACGCGCTGGTCACCAACGACCTCGAATTCCACCGCCGGATCGCGCTCGGGTCGGGCAACACCGTGCTGTGTTCGCTCATCGACAGCCTGTCCGGGCCGACCACCCGGGCCCGGATCTGGCGCGGGCTGACCCAGGAGGGCGCGGTGGACCGCACCCGCGAGCAGCACTCGGCTATCTGCGAGGCGATAGCGGCCCGCCAGCCGGAGCTGGCCCGCTCCTGGGCCACCGTGCACGTCGCGGGAGTCGAGGAGTGGCTGCGCCGGACGCTGCAGGACTGACGACGCCTCGGGTTTGACAATCCGGCGGGTTTGACAATCACCTGCCGGCCGCCGGCCGCCGGCCGCCGGCGGCGCGCGGCCGGGCTGCCCGCCCGGCGCGCGCCACAGGCGGGCTCAGTGCGGCAGCTCCCAGACCAGGTTGATGCCGGAGTCGTCGCCGGAGTAGTCGTCCTCGACCTCCAGCAACTCGGCCATCCGCGCCTGCCAGGGCGCGTTCGCCTGGTGGTCCCGCAGGAAGTGGCGCATCCGCCGGTAGTCCTCGACCTCCACCACATGGAACAGGTCGAGCCCGTCACGCCAGATCCGCCAGTCGTGCACGCCGGCCTCGCGCAGCGCGGCGTCCAGGTCCGGCGGGATCACCGCGTGAACCGCTTCATACTCCGCTTCCTTGCCCGGCGCCAGCCGGGTGTGCAGAGCTATCCGCTGCATCCTCAACCCTTCACTCGATCTAATCCTGCGCCTCGCCCGAGGAGAACCGCGAGACGATCAGCGCGGCCAGAATGATGACGCCGTCCAGCAGCTGATCCCAGACCGGTGGGACGTGCGCGAAGTTCATCACGTTCAGGATGAGCTGCAGCGCGACGACGCCGGTCAGCGCGCCGAACATGCTGCCCCGGCCGCCGTTGAGGCTCACCCCACCAATGACGGTCGCGGCGAACACCTGGAAGATCCAGCCGCTGCCCTGGCTCGCCGAGATGGAGCCGTAGTGGCCGACGTAGAGGATGCCGGCCAGCGCCGCCAGCGTGGAGGCGAGGATGAACACGATGAGTAGCAGGCGGTCGGTGCGGATGCCGGCCGCCCGCGACGCGTCGGGGTTGCCGCCGATGGCGTACAGCGCCCGACCGTGCCGGAACCAGGTGAGCAGCACGATCCCGATGGCGAACAGCACCCCGCACAGCCACACCGATACCGGTACCCCGAACCAGGCCGCTCGGCCCAGGTAGGTGAAGGAGGCGGGCAGCTCGAAGATGGAGTTGCCGCCGCTGACACCCACCTGCAGCCCGCGCAGCGTGATGAGCATGCCGAGGGTGAGGATGAACGCGTTGATGCGCACCTTCAGGATGACCACCCCGTTGAACGCGCCGATGAGCGCGCCGATCAACAGGCACAGCGGAATCGCCGTCCACCCCGGAAGGCCGGTACCCAGCCCGTGGAACCGGCCGCCGTGTGCCGGCAGCACCAGCCATACCGCCAGCACCGGCGCCACCCCGATGGTGGACTCCAGGGACAGGTCCATCCGCCCGGCGAGGAGCACCAGGGTCTCGCCGAGTACCAGCAGGCTCAGCTCGGTGCACTGCTGCAGCACGGCCAGCATGTTGCTGCCGGTCAGGAAGTCCGGGCTGACGATGAACCCCACGAGCAGCAGCAGGAGGATCACCGGTATCAGCGAGAAGTCCCGCAGGCGCCGGATGGCGAACCGGCCCGACACGGGGCGGGTGCGGACGGTCTGGTCAACTATCGTGCTCACCTGACAACCCCTCCATCGCGGCGACCATGCGGTGGTCGTCCCAGCCTCGTGCGAACTCCTTCACTACGCGCCCGTGGAACATGACGATCACCCGATCCGCGGCCCGCAGATCGTCCAGCTCGTCCGAGACGATCAGCGCGGCGCAGCCGCCGGTGGCCGCCGAGGCGACGGTCTCCAGCAGCGACTCCTTCGACTTCACGTCGACCCCGGCGGTCGGGCGCAGCAACACCAGTACCCTCGGCCGCGCGGCCAGCGCCCGACCCATCACCACCTTCTGCTGGTTGCCGCCGGACAGCGCGGACACCGGCTGGTCCGGCCCGGCGGCCACCACGTCCAGCCGCTCCATCAGCGGTACCGCCGCCGCCCGCCGCGCCGCGCCCGACACGAAGCCGAACCGGCCCAGCCGACGGGTCACGGTCAGCGTCATGTTCTCGGCGATGGACCGCAGCGGCACCAGCCCCTCGCGGTGCCGGTCCTCGGGCACGAACCCGATCCCGGCCGCGAGGCTCGCCGGTACGCTGCCGGGCCGGACCGGCCGGCCGGACACCGTCACCGTGCCGGCGGTGGGCCGGCGCAGCCCGGCGATCGTCTCGCCGAGCGCGGTGGCGCCGGCGCCCACCGCCCCGGCAAGCCCGAGCACCTCGCCGGCCCGGACTCGGAACGACACCTCCGCGTAGACGCCCTCGATGGACAGGTTGTCGACGGCGAGCGTCTCGGGTGCGTGTTCGCCGATCGGTGCCGCACCGGAGCCGACCTGCCGCAGCTCGGTCGCCTCGCCGGTCATCGCCTCGATCAGCGCCTCCCGGCCGAGCCGCGCCACGGGCGCGGTCAGCACATGCCGGGCGTCGCGGTACACGGTGACGGTCTGGCACACCTCGTACACCTCCTGGAGGTGATGCGAGATGAACAGGAAGGCGACCCCGGCCTCCCGCAGCGCGCGCAGGCGGTCGAAGAGCCGGCCGATGCCGGCGCCGTCCAGCTGCGCGGTCGGCTCGTCGAGGATGATGAACCGGGCCCCGAAGGACAGCGCGCGGGCGATCTCCAGGGTCTGGCGCTGCTCCACGGTCAGCGTGCCGGCCTCCGCCCGCGGGTCGACGTCGATGCCCCAGGTCTCCAGCAACTCGGCCGCCCGCGAGCGCAGCGCGCGCCAGGAGATCGCGCCCGGGCCGCGGGAGCCGCCCCGATCCTGGCGGTTGAGGTAGAGGTTCTCGGCCACCGACAGCGACGGGATAATCATCGATTTCTGGTACACGCAGGCCACGTGCCGGCGCCACGCGCTCGGGTCGGAGACCGGGGGCGCCGCCCGGCCATCGAAGCTGATCCGGCCGCGATCGGGTCGGGCGAGCCCGGTCAGGATCGACACCAGCGTCGACTTGCCGGCGCCGTTGCGGCCGACCAGCGCGTGCGCCTCGCCGGGCGCCACCCGCAGGCTCACGTCGTCCAGCGCGACGGTCGCGCCGAACCGCTTGGTGATGCCGGCCGCCTCCGCGACGGCCGCGCCAAGTTCGGCGGTCGGCCCGTCCGGAACCGGGTCGGCCGCGGTGGCTTGGTCGGCGGTGTGGCCGGGGCGGTCGGCGGCCGCCCCGGCGTGGTCGGCCTGCCCGCTCACTTGCCGACCTGGTTGCCCCACAGCGACGGGTCGTCGACGTTCTCGCTCGTCACCAGTGGGGCGGGTAGCTGGTCCTCCAGCCCGTTCGGGATGGACACGATGGTGGAAACGTGGTCCGTCGGGCCGGGCTTGAACGTCTTGCCCTGCAGGGCGGCCTGGGCGTAATACAGCGCGTACTTCGCGTACAGGTCGGCCGGCTGGGACACCGTGGCGTCGATCTGGCCCGCCTTGATGGCGGTGTACTCGGCCGGGATCCCGTCGTTGGACACGATGAAGATGTGCTTCGGATCGCTCGGCGGCACCAGCAGATTCTTCTGCTGCAACAGGGTCAGCGTCGGGGCCAGGAACACGCCGCCGGCCTGCATGTAGATGCCGTTGACGGTGCCCTGGTTCAGCGCGTTCTGCAGCTTCGCCGAGGCGACGTCGCCCTCCCAGTTGGTCTGCTCCGCGAGCACCTTGACGTTCGGGTACTTCGAGGACATGCACTGGCCGAACGCGTCCGAGCGGTCCCGGCCGTTGACCGACGTCAGGTCGCCCTCGAACTCGACGACCGTGCCCTTGTCGTTCAGCTTCTTGCCGAGGAAGTCACACGCGGTGGTGCCGTACGCCTTGTTGTCCGCGCGCACCACCATGTAGACCTTGCCCTTGTCGGGCCGGGTGTCCACGCTGACCACGGGGATCTTCTTCGACGCCAACAGGTCGAGGGTGCTGGCCACCGCGCCGGTGTCCTGCGGCGCCATCACTATCGCCTTGGCGCCCTGCGCCTGCAGCGTCTGCACGTTGCTGGCCAGCTTGGTGATGTCGTTCTGGGAGTTGGTCGGCGGCAGCGCGTCGAGCTTCATGCTGGTGATGTCGGACTTGATGTACCCCGCCCAGGAGTTCCAGAAATCCGAATCCGATCGAGGGAAGTCGATGCCGATCTTACCGGCGGACCCGCCGCCGGTAACGGACGATTTCGAAGGGCCACGGTTGCATCCGCTCGCGGCGAGCGCCACGAGCACGACCACGGCGGCAGTGGCCGCCACTGTACGGTTGAGCATTGAGTCCTCGCTCTGGTGTTGAGGGACGGAAACTCGCTGCGTAACTCATCTGTGGTCGAACCTTGTGCTGGTGAAGCCGTCAGTCGGACAACCTATCGCCGCGTGCGGGGAGCGGTCTAGCTCAGACGACCGCCTCCGCCCACGCGGGGCCATGCGGGTACGCGAATTCGGTCAGGGTCTCCGCCCGCATGGTCGCGGAGAAGCCCGGAGCCGTGGGGGTCTGGTACCGGCCGTCACGGATCGCGACCGGGTCGACGAAGTGCTCGTGCAGGTGATCCACATACTCGATGATCCGGTCCTCCATGGACCCGGACACCGCGACATAGTCGAACATCGACAGGTGCTGGACCAGTTCGCACAGGCCCACGCCGCCGGCGTGCGGGCAGACCGGTACGCCGAACTTGGCCGCCAGCAACAGGATGGCCACGTTCTCGTTGACCCCGGCCACCCGGGCCGCGTCCAGTTGCAGGTAGGACAGCGCGTCCGCCTGCAGCATCTGCTTGAAGACGATCCGGTTCTGGACGTGCTCCCCGGTGGCCACCTTGATCGGCGCGATGGCCCGGGCGATCGTCGCGTGGCCGAGCACGTCATCGGGGCTGGTCGGCTCCTCCACCCACCACGGGTGGTACGGCGCCAACTCCCGCACCCACGCGATCGCGGTGTCCACGTCCCACCGCTGGTTGGCGTCCACCGCGATGCGCACGTCCGGTCCGCACACCTCCCGCGCGATCCGGATGCGCCGCAGGTCGTCGGACAGGTCCGCGCCGACCTTGAGCTTGATCTGGGTGAACCCCGCGGCGAGGGCCTCCTCGCAGAGCCGGCGCAGCTTCGCGTCGTCGTAGCCGAGCCACCCCGGCGAGGTGGTGTAGGCCGGGTATCCACTCGCCAGCAACCGCTCGGTCCGCCCGGCCCGGCCCGGCTCGGCCCGGCGCAGGATCTCCAGTGCCTCGTCCGGAGTCAGCGCGTCGGAGAGGTACCGGAAGTCGACCAGCGAGACGAGTTCCTCCGGTGACATCTCCGCCAGCAGCATCCACAGTGGACGCCCGGCGCGCTTGGCGGCCAGATCCCATACGGCGTTGACCACCGCCGAGATGGCCATGTGCATGACGCCCTTCTCCGGGCCGAGCCAGCGCAGCTGCGAGTCGTGCACCAGCTCCTTCCAGAACCCGCCGAGGTCGCCCAGCACGGCATCGACCGGCCGGCCCACCACGAACGGGCGCAGCGCGTCGATCGCGGCGGTCTGCACGTCGTTGCCCCGGCCGATGGTGAAGGCGAAGCCGTGTCCCTCGTGCCCGTCGCCGGCATCGGTGCGCAGCACCACGTACGCGGCGGAGTAGTCCGGGTCGGGGTTCATCGCGTCCGACCCGTCGAGCTCACGGGAGGTCGGAAAACGCACGTCGTACGTGTCGAGGGACAGAAACCGCGGCTCCGGCCGGACCTGTACCGGAATCGTCGGCGCCACGTCGAGGATCTGTTCGGTCGACTCGCTCACCGGCACGCACCCCCCACGGCGGCGGCGCGGCCCGCGGCAGCGCTACCCGTGGCGGCACGACCGCTGGGAGCGGCGCAACGCGAGAACTCCCGCGACCCGACTCCTCGCAGCCCGATGCTTCGCGGCCCGGTGGCCCGCGTCCCGACTCGCAGTGACCTCACGTGCACATCCCTCTGCAGTCAACCCGATACATCGGATGTCTACCAGGTTTTGGGCACGGTCCACAAGAGCAACGATCGGACATTACGGGTAACGATCGGATCAATCACCCCGATTTCGCTGAGCTCACCCCTGCCGGTGGGACGGGCCGAGGCGGTCCGCGGGCCTCGCGGAGCGGGGGGGGCAGGCGACTGCGGGGCGGGGCGAACAGTCGCCAGCGACGGGCGGTGGATGGGCCGGCGCCAGCGGCAGGCGGGGGCGAAGCCAGCGACAGGCGGGGCGAAGCACGCGCCAGCGGCGCCCGGAGAGCGGGCACCGCTGGCGATCGTGGCCTCACTTCCCGTCGATGAACCCCTGCGCCAATCGCTCGCCGAGGGTCACGGCCGCGGCGTGGTCCTCGATCGGCCCGGCGACGCCCGAGGAGCCGGTGAACACGATGAACGTGACGCCCGACCCGACCCCGCCGACCCGCGGGTCCGGGTTGATGCCGAGCCCTTCGGCCAGCGCGTACGAGCCCTCGCCGATCATGTGCGTCGGCCCGACGTCACCTACCACGGCGTACATCAACCGGTCGTCGTAGATCACGGCCGCGACCGAGCCGGCCCGCACCCCGGCGTCCCGATAGCTCCAGGTGTCGCTGATCCCCGGCACCACCACGTACGGCAGCGACGCGGAGTCGAGCGGCTCACCGTCCGATTGCTGGAACGCGGTATCGCTCGCGAAGCAGCAGTCGGTGATCGAGTTGCATTCGTCGCTGCGCTGGCCGTCGCAGTCGACGGCCATGCCCGAACGCCAGAAGACGGCGCCGTTCGCCCCGCAGACCGGCACCGAGCCGGAATCCCCCTCGCTGTCGTAGGTGCCGTCGGAGACCGGTGTGCAATGGGCGGTGGCGGCCAGCAGTTGGGCCGCGCTCGGGCCGGCGGCGGCCACGGCGGCACCGGAAGCACTGCCGGCACCGGTGGCACCGGCACTGGCAGCACCGGCACCAACCTCCGCCGGGGCATCGGCCGCCTCCCCCGCATCCGCCGTCCCATCACCATCGCCGGCAACGGCGGCACCATCACCCACGCCGGCACCACCGCCCACGCCGGCACCACCGCCCACGGCGGCACCGTGCCGGCCCCGGGGCGGGCCCGCACCGTCTCCCGCGGCGGTACCGACCTCGTCCTCGCCGGCTCCGGTGGCGTTGGCGCCGCTCGCCACGGTGATCGCGTCGAGGCCGGGCGCGAGACCGCCCGGGTTGGTGAACGTCAGGGTGTTGACCCCCGCGGCCAGGTCCACCGTCTCGACCAGCGTGCCGACCGGTACGCCCGGGCCGGTGCCGACGAAGTCGAGGGTCACCGGCGCCTCGTCGTTGACCGACAGCCGCGCCTGTCCCGGTGCGGTGCCGGCGTAGGTGATGGTCAGCGTGGCCGACCCGGTCGCGCTCGCGGCGACGCCGTTGAACCGGATACTGCCCGCGGCATCCCCGGCAAAGCCCACCATGCCGCCGCCCAGGCACGCGTCGCAGGACGCCACCTCGGCCGCGCCGGACAGGGTGTTGGCCGCGGACTCGGCCTCGTAGCTGTTCGTCGCGGCGTTCGCCACCTCTGTCATCGCCACATTGGTGCCCACCGTCGCCAGCGCACCCATGCCGGCGAGGAGCACGCTACGCATTCGCATGTTGCCCTCCTGGAATCTCCAACGGGTGTGGTGAAGCGCTACTCCTTCCTCGCGGTAGGAAACCCGGCGCGGCGCGCGGCAGGCGCCGGGTGAGCGATAGGCCCGTTGGCCACCGCGCGGTGCGGGCTCGCCGCCGTCTCGCGCCGGCTCCGGCGACGGCCACAGCGACGGACGGCGGGCGGACCGGACCCGATCGGGTCGAGTCGCCTCGGGCGGCGCGGTGGCCTCTCCGGGCGCGTGGTGGGCTGAGCGCGGTGGTCTGAACGGAATGATCTCCGGCCGAGGCGGCCCCCGGGCGCGGTCGGTCCGGGCGTGATGGGACTCGGCTGGTCAACGAGCTTGTGATGGATCACTCGCGGTCGCGGCTCGCCCGGTCGTGTTGCCCGAGGTCGTGTCCGTGCCGATCCCAGCCGATGCGGGGTGGTCCTGTCTTGGGCTCAGCGTAATGGATTCCGCGCTGTCATGTTGCGTTCCGGGGCGAACCCCGATCGTGACGGCCCCGCGAGACCCGGACTCCGGTTAGCGGGCCGCGACACCACGGCGCGCCCGGACCCACGAGGGTCCGAGCGCGCCGGAGTCGGATGTGCCGGGGCCGGAAATACCGGAGTCGGATGTGCCGGGCCGGGTTCAGACCGCTACCGGCAGCGGAACCTCCAGGTCGGCCAGGATGGTGGTCACCTCGTCCCGCTCGGCGGGCGTGAGAGTGCCGATCGGTGGCCGGACGTCACGGCGGCAGATGCCAAGCTGAGCCAGCGCCTCCTTGACCACCGACACGTTCAGCGCGCTGCCGCCGCGGGCGCGCATGTCCTCGAACGCGCGCAGCCGCCGCCAGGTCGCCGTCGCCGCCGCGAAGTCGCCCGTGCGCAGCTGGCCCAGCAGGTCCAGCGAGTACCGCGGCGCGACGGTGGCCAGGCCGGAGGTGAAGCCCCGGGCGCCGGACAGCCAGAAGTAGGGCGCCCACGTCTCGGCGAGTCCGCAGGACCAGACCCAGCGTCCCGCTCCGACCGCACCGATCAGATCCGCGAGCGCCACCACGTCGGGTACCGCGTACTTGACGCCCACCACGTTCGGGCACGCGTCGGCGAGCGCCACGAAGGCGGCCCCGGTCAGGGCGGGGCTGCGCACGTAGCAGACCACGCCCAGCTCCGGTACGGCGTCGGCGATCCGGCGGTGGTAGTCCACCCAACCCTGCGCCGACTGGTACGGATGCACGGGCTGGTGCACCATCACGCCGTGGGCGCCGGCCCGGGCCGCGGCGGTCGCCGCCGCCACCGCGTCGGCGACGTCGTGACCCACGCCGGCCAGCACGGTGGCCCGCTGCCCGACCGCGGCCACGGTGGTGTGCACGGCCAGCTCCCGCTCCGCCGCACCGAGCGAGTAGAACTCGCCGGTGTTGCCGTTCGCGGTCACCACATCGATCCCCGCGTCCACGCAGCGGGTGAGCACCGCGGCATAGGCCCGCGCGTCGACGGCGCCGTCGGCGTCAAAGGGCGTGACGGCGATGGTGACCACCGATTCGAGGGCTCGCCGGACGTTGTCAACGGACACGACGCCTCCTAGGGGTGTCTTGAGATGCCACCACGATAACGTCATCCGAACCGGTGCTCCCGCGCCCGAGGCACCCACTCGCGCCCCGCAACCAACAGCCGGCGGGCGCCGGTCGGGGACGCGCGGATTCCGGCGGGGCCCGGCGCGCACTGTCGATTCTCCAGGTCAGCGCCTGGCGGGGTCGGAAGCTCGCGGAGATCGGGGGCCACGCAAACCATTGCAGAGGCGGTGCGCACCGGCCCGCCGGCCGTACCCGGACCAACGAAAATCTGGCACACAACCGGGCACCGGCCCAGCTCACCGCCCGGCGCGCCGGCGCCCGACGGGTACCAGCTTGAAGATCGATGTCATTGAACTCTTGACGCGGCTGGCCCATTGACGATTGACTCTGCCACAAACGTTTGCAAAGTGCCGATCGGGCCACCCAGGTCATCGAGGGAGCGCTATGCCGGTAACCATCCATGACGTCGCGCAGCGTGCCCAGGTGTCCGCGTCCACGGTGTCCCGGGCGCTCAGCGCCTCGCATCTGGTGCGCGGCACCACCCGGGAGCGGGTGCTCGCGGCGGCGCGAGAGCTTGGTTACCAACCCAACCCGGCCGCGCGCAGCCTCATCACCGGTCGCACCGGCAACATCGGCATCGTCGTGCCGGATCTGAACAACCCGTTCTACACCGGCGTGCTGCGCGGGGTGCAGTCCCGGGCGCGGCAGGGCGGCTACGCCGTCTTCTTCGCCGATGGCGAGGAGGACCCGGTGGCCGAGGAGGCGCTGGTCCGGGCGATGTCCCGGCAGGTCGACGGGGTGGTCGTGTGCGCGCCGTTCGCCTCGGACGCGCAGCTGCGGTCGCTGGCCGGCCTGACCTCGCTCACGCTGCTCAACCGGCGGCTGCGCGACATCCCGGCCGCCCTGATGGACAGTGCGGGCGGCATGCGCCAGATAGTCGACCATCTGGCGGCGCTCGGCCACCGGCGCTGCGCATACCTCAACGGACCCAACAACGCCTGGTCCAACCGGGAACGCCGGCGCGGCCTGCGCGCCGCGGCCAGCCGCGCCCGGATGGCGGTCGTCGAGTTCGGACCGTTCGAGCCGAAGTTCGAGGGCGGCGTGCAGGCGGCCGACCTGGCGCTGGCCGACGGCGTGACCGCCATCATCGCGTACAACGACCTGATGGCGCTGGGCGTGCTGTCCCGGCTCGCCGACCGTGGCGTCGCGGTGCCGCAGGAGATGAGCGTGGTCGGCTTCGACAACCTGCTCTACGCGGCCGTCTGCGCGCCCCCGCTGACCACGGTCGCGATGCCGATGGAGGCCGGCGGCCGGGCGGCCGTGGACCTGTTGCTGTCCGGCATCGACGGCACCGGCGACGGCGCCGGGCCGCACCGGGAACTCCCGACCAACCTGATCGTCCGGGCGACGACCGCCGCCGCCCGCTCGCGCTCCGCCCGGCCGCACGTCGACAACCGGCGTCCGGCGGCGGGGCATGCCGCTTCCGGACCCACCGCCGCCGCCGTGCATCGGCCGTCCGGCGGCCGGAGCGCGGCGCTGCCCGAATAGCACACACCCGCCACTCACCCCTTGACGACAGGAGTTCGACATGGGTGACCCAGCAATTGGTGACCGCGCAAGCCACCGCGGGCCGGGCCGACCGCCCGAGGCGGGGCGGCGCCCGGCGCGGCGCGCCCGCCCGGCTCGCGCCGGCTCCGGCCGGCGTGGCACCGGGCTCGTGCCGGTCGCCGCGGCGTCGGCCCTGTTCGTCAGCGCCTGCGGCGCGCCGAGCGGACACTCCGCCGCGCCGGTGTCGGCCGGCGCCGTGCCGGACAAGCCGTCGAAGCCGGTGACGCTGAACATCCTCGACGTCGCCGGCAACCTGCAGCTGACCCAGGGCATGCTCGACGACTTCGTCAAGCAGCACTCGGACATCGTCAGCAAGATCACGACCTCCACCGGCAAGGCCCCCGACCTGGCCGGGAAGGTGAAGGCGCAGGAGGACGCCGGCCGCCTCGACATCGACGTGGTGCTCACCGGCACCGACGGGCTCTCCGCCGGCATCGCTCAGAACCTGTGGACGAAGATGACGCCGGACTTCAGCACCCGCCTGTCCAACATGGGCAACTACACCGATCCGGCCGTCAAGATGCAGGAGCTGGCCCAGGGGTACGGCGTGGAGCTGGTCGAATACCCGTCCGGCCCGCTGCTGGAGTACAACCCGGCCAAGGTGACCGACCCGCCGACCAGCACTGACGAGCTGCTCACCTGGTGCAAGGCGCACCCGGGCCGGTTCCAGTACGCGGTGCCCGAGAACTCCGGCCCCGGCCGCACCTTCCTCATGGGCCTGCCCTACATCCTGGGCGACAGCGACCCGAAGAACCCGACCACCGGTTGGGACAGGACCTGGGCATACCTCAAGGAGCTGGGCCAGTGCTCCGCCCCGTACGAGTCGGGCACGGCCAACACCATGACGAACCTGGCCAAGGGGACCGTGGACATGATCGCCAGCACCACGGGGTGGGACATCAACCCGCGCGTCCTGGGCACGGTGCCGGACGACGAGAAGATCACCACCCTCAAGGGCTTCCACTGGGTGACCGACGCGCAGTAC
The DNA here is from genome assembly GCF_039543385.1 of Rugosimonospora acidiphila. Lineage (NCBI taxonomy): Bacteria > Bacillati > Actinomycetota > Actinomycetes > Micromonosporales > Micromonosporaceae > Rugosimonospora > Rugosimonospora acidiphila. The sequence continues at coordinate 142,507 of NZ_BAABJQ010000010.1, read as the reverse complement.
GCGGTGGTGCCCAAGGGCATCGACAAGGACAAGCTGTCGGCCATCCTGAACCTGTTGCAGTTCATGCTCACCCCGCAGCAGCAGGCGATCGCCTACGACAAGGGCTACTTCTACCCCGGCCCGGCGGTCAACGGCGTGACGCTGTCGATGGCGCCGCAGTCCAGCCAGGACGCGCTCAACAAGTACGGTCGGTCCGAGTACGACTCGCTCATCGCCGACAACCCGCAGGAAACGTCGCTGCCGGCCGACCAGCAGGTCGCGGCGTTCGCCAAGTGGGACAGCGAGATCGGCGCGGCGAAGAAATGACCGGGCAGCTCACTCCCGCCGGGCCGGCGCGCGCGCCGGCCCGGGACGGGCAGTTCGACCACCTGCGCCTGGAGGGTGTCTGCCGCCGGTTCGGCGACCGGCTCGTGCTGGACGGGCTCGACCTGCACATCGCCGGCGGCGAGTTCGTCGCGCTGCTCGGCCCCTCCGGCTGCGGCAAGTCGACCGCGCTGAACTGCCTGGCCGGGCTGCTGCCACTGTCCGGCGGCAGCATCTGGCTGGACGACCGGCGGGTCGACACGCTGCCCCCGGAGCGTCGCGGGTTCGGCATGGTCTTCCAGAACTACGCGCTGTTCCCGCACATGTCGGTGCGCCGCAACGTCGGCTTCGGGCTGCGCATGCGCGGCGTCGCCAGGGTGCGGGCGCGCGAGCGGGTCGACGAGGCACTGCGCCTGGTGCAGTTGACCCAGTACGCCGATCGGCTGCCCGGTCAGCTCTCCGGCGGCCAGCAGCAGCGGGTCGCCATCGCCCGGGCCATCGTGGTCGAACCACCGCTGGTGTTGATGGACGAACCGTTATCCAACCTCGACGCCGCGCTGCGGCTGGACATGCGCACCGAGATCCGCCGGCTGCACCAGTCGCTCGGGCTCACCACCGTCTACGTGACGCACGACCAGGAAGAGGCGCTGTCGCTGGCCGACCGCCTGGTGGTGCTGCGCGAGGGCGTCGTCCAGCAGATCGGCACCCCCGAGGAGCTGTACCGCTCGCCGGCCAACCCGTACGTCGCGGGGTTCATGGGGTACCGCAACCTGTTGCCGATGAGCGTCGTGCGGGGCGAGGGCGGGTACGCCACCGCGCGCGGAGACGGCATCGAGCTGACCGGGACGGCCGCCGGCACCGAGCCTGGAAGGGACGGGGAGGGCATCGTCGCGATCCGGCCCGAGGACTTCGTGGTCGGCCAGCCGCCGACCGGCGAGGACAACCGCCTGGACGTGGTGATCGAGGTCGTCGAATACCACGGCCGGGAGTTGTCCGTGCAGGCCCGGCTGCCCTCGGGCCAGGCGCTGCGGCTGCGCACCCCGGAGCGGGTCGCCCGGGGCGAGACGGTTTCGGTGTGGGTACCCAGGGGTCGGGTCCTGGTCTTCGCGGCGGACCCGTCATGACGCCGGCCGCGCCGCGGCGCCCGGCCCTGTCGCACCGCCTCGCCGAGCGGGGCGTCGACCGCACCCTGCTGCTCCTGCTGCCCGGCCTGGCCCTGGTCATCCTGCTGTTCCTCTACCCGTTCCTGTACGGGCTGGGCCTGTCCTTCCAGCCCATGCACGGCACCGGGATGTTCTACAACTACCGGAAGTTCTTCGCCGACCCGTACCAGCGCGACACCATCTGGATCACGCTGAAGATCGGGCTGCCGGCCGCGCTCATCAACGTGCTCGCCGCGGTGCCGATCGCGTACCGGCTGCGCGGCCGGGTGCGGGGCAAGCGGGCGCTCACCACGGCGCTGGTCATCCCCATCACGCTGGGCACCGTGCTCACCGCCATCGGCATGCTCGAGTACTTCAGTGGCACCGGCTGGCTGAACAAGATCCTGATGGCGCTGGGCATCACCGACCTCGACCACCCGGTGCCGCTGCTGCACAACTACTGGGGAGTCATGCTCTCGCTGCTGGTCAGCGGGTTCCCGTTCGCCTTCCTGCTGACCCTGTCCTACCTGTCCGGCATCGATCCGAGCCTGGAGGCCGCCGCGGCCACCCTCGGCGCCGGCTGGTGGCAGCGCTTCCGTGAGGTCGTCCTCCCGCTGCTGGCACCCGGCCTGGCCATGACGTTCTGCCTGAACTTCGTGCTGGCCTTCTCGGTGTTCCCGTCGGCCGTCCTGCTGGGCAATCCGGCCGGCTCCACGCACGTCATCTCCATCGCCGCCTACAACGCGGCCTACCAGGAGTACGACTACTCCAAAGCCTCGGCGATAGCGATGGTGATGGCGGCCGTGATGCTGATCGTCGTCTCCGCCGTGCTGTTCGCCCGCGGCCGGCTCTACCGCGGCTCCTCGGGAGGTAAGGGATGAGCGCCGGACCCACCATCGCCCCGGCCGCCGGTCCACCGGGCGGCGCCGGCCCCGTCGGGGTGACCGATCCGGTCGGGCGGCCCGACGGGGTCGGGCGGCGCCGCCTGATCCTGCGGCCGTCGACCTGGGTCACCTGGGCCGTGGTGGCGTTCTTCTTCATCAACCTGCTCGGCGTGGTCGGCTCCGTGGTGGTCAACTCGTTCTCCACGCACTGGTTCGGCACCTGGTGGCCGGCCGGGCTGACCACCCAGTACTGGGCCGAGGCGTGGCACGAGTTCGACCTGACCCACGTGCTCATCGTCACGCTGGAGGTGTCGCTGGCGGTGGTGGTCATCGCCGCACTGGTCGGCGTGCCGGCGGCCTACGTCCTGGCCCGCCGCCAGTTCCCGCTCAAGCGCCTGGTGATGCTGTTGTTCCTGCTGCCGGTGATGGTGCCGCCCATCGCGTACGGCATCCCGCTGGCCACCGTGCTCTACAAGTACGACCTGGCCAACTCGCTGACCGGGGTGATCCTGGCCAACCTCGTACCGTCGGTCCCGTTCGTGGTGCTCACCATGACGCCGTTCATCGAGCAGATCGACCCGAAGATCGAGGCCGCGGCCCGGATGTGCGGGGCGACCACCCGCGCGGTGTTCCTGCGCGTGCTGCTGCCGCTGCTGGTCCCCGGCGTGCTGGCCGCCGCGGTGCTGGTGCTGGTGCGCACCGTCGGCATGTTCGAACTCACCTACCTGACCGCGGGTACGGACAGCCAGACCCTGGTCGTCGCGCTCTACAACGCGTACTACGGCGCGGGGATCCGGGCACCGCAGTCCACCGACGCGATGGCCGTGCTGTACATGCTCACCATGCTGGTGCTGCTCGTGGTCGCGCTACGGTTCGTCAACCCCACCCAACTCGTGACGCGGGTGGCCGACGAGCGCCGCGGTGACTAAGGATGATGCCATGACGGAATTGCGTAGCCAGCGGTGGTACGGCGGGGAAGGCGTGCGCGGGTTCAGCCACCGCGCCCGCACGAGGCAGCTCGGCATCGGTGCCGAGGAGCACACCGGCAAGCCGGTGATCGGCATTCTCAACACCTGGAGCGAGATAAACCCCTGCCACCTGCACCTACGCGAGCGGGCCGAGGCGGTCAAGCGCGGCGTGTGGCAGGCCGGCGGATACCCGGTCGAACTGCCCATGTCGGCCATCGCCGGCGAGACGTTCACCAAGCCGACCGCGATGCTCTACCGCAACCTGCTGGCCATGGAGGCGGAGGAGGTCATCCGGTCGTACCCGGTGGACGGGGTGGTGCTGATGGGCGGCTGCGACAAGACCACCCCCGCGCTGCTGATGGGCGCGGTCAGCGCCGGGCTGCCGGCCATCTTCGTGCCCGCCGGGCCGATGCTGCGCGGCAACCTGCGCGGCGAGGTGCTCGGCAGCGGCAGCGACATGTGGAAGTACTGGGACGACCGGCGGGCCGGCCTGGTCGACGACCAGATGTGGAGCGAGCTGGAGGAGGGCATCGCGCGCTCCCCCGGCCACTGCATGACGATGGGCACCGCGTCCACGATGACCTCGGCCGCCGAGGTGCTCGGCATGACGCTGCCCGGAGCCGCCTCGATCCCGGCGGCCGACGCGGGGCACCCCCGGATGGCCGCGGCGAGCGGCCGGATGGCGGTGGAGATGGTGTGGGCCGACCGGCGCCCCGAGCGGATCCTCACCGAGGAGGCGTACCGGGACGCGGTCACCACCGTACTGGCGCTGGGCGGCTCGACCAACGCGGTCATCCACCTGATCGCGATGGCCCGGCGCGGCGGCATCCCGCTGTGCCTCGACGACTTCGACACCGCGGCCAGGCGCACCCCGGTGCTGGCCAACATCCGCCCGGGCGGGGCGTGGCTGATGGAGGACTTCTACTACGCCGGTGGGCTGCGTGCGCTGCTGGCTCGCCTGGAAGACCTGCTGCACCTGGACCGCCCGACGGTCACCGGCAAGTCGCTGCGCGACGCCATCGCCGGCGCGCAGACCTACCAGGACGACGTCATCCGGCCCCGCGACAACCCGTTGTCGGCCGAGGCCGGGCTCGCGGTGCTGCGCGGCAACCTGGCGCCGGATGGCGCGGTCATCAAGCACATCGCGGCGCGGCCGGACCTGTTGCGGCACACCGGGCCGGCGGTGGTCTTCGACGGGTACGCGGACCTGCTCGACCGCATCGACGATCCCGACCTGGACGTGGACGAGAACAGCGTGCTGGTGCTGCGCGAGGCCGGGCCGCAGGGCGGGCCGGGCATGCCGGAGCACGGGATGCTGCCGATCCCGAGCAAGCTGCTGCGCCGCGGCGTGCGGGACATGGTGCGCATCTCCGACGCCCGGATGAGCGGCACCAGCTACGGCGCCTGCGTGCTGCACATCGCCCCGGAGTCGCACGTGGGCGGGCCGCTGGCGCTGGTGCGCGACGGCGACCTGATCGCGCTGGACACCCCCGGGCGGCGGCTGGACCTGCTGGTACCCGAGCCGGAGCTGGCCCGGCGGCGGTCGGCCTGGACCCCGCCGGCGCCGAGGTACCCGCGCGGGTACGGCGCGCTGCACGCCGAGCACATCCTGCAGGCGGACGCGGGCTGTGATTTCGACTTCCTGGCGGCACCGGGGCGGACGCCGGAGCCCGACGCGCGATGAGTCCCCACCGGCCCAGACAACGGTAAGACCGACAAATGTTCGGATACGATGAGGGTTCTACGGGACGCGTCCGGTAACGCACGCGTGAAAGGTGGCGAACGGGTTGGCCGGCACTGACAATGGCGAAGACACGTACCGGCTACTCATGACGGGCGCGGCGGGCAACATGGGCCAACTGCTGCGCCCGTTGCTCCGGCGGGAGGGCCGGATCGTCCGGCTGGCCGACCTGACCGAGGTCGGGGACCTTCAGCCCGGCGAGGAAACGATCGCCGCCGACCTCACCGACGCCGACGCGATGGCAAAGGCGTGCCAGGGCGTCGACGCCGTGTTGCATCTGGGCGGGATCAGCGTGGAGGCCGCGTTCGACGACATCCTGTCGGTGAACGTGGTCGGCACCCAGAACCTGCTGCAAGCCGCCGTGGAGGCCGGCGTACCCAGGGTGCTGCTCGCCTCCAGTAACCACGCGGCCGGCTTCTACCGGCGCGGTGACGTCCCGGCCGGCTCGGACGGGTTGCCCGGCGACCTGCCCGCCCGGCCGGACACCTATTACGGCTGGAGCAAGGCGGCCATCGAGTCGATGGGCGCGCTCTACCACCACCGGTACGGCCTCGACGTCACCGCGTTGCGGATCGGCTCCTGCTTCGCCGAGCCGTCGGACGCCCGCGCGCTGGCCACCTGGCTCGCGCCGGCGGACGCCGCCAGGCTGGTCGAGGCGGCGCTGAGCCACCCGGAGCCCGGCTTCCGGGTGGTCTGGGCGATCTCCGACAACACGAGGCGCTGGTGGTCGCTGTCCGGCGCGCGGACCCTGGGGTATGAGCCGGCCGAGGACGCCGAGCGGTTCGCGCAGTCGCGGATCGCGGCGGACGGCGAGCCCGACCTCGCCGACCCGTTGCATGATCTGGTTGGCGGCGGGTTCTGCCAGGCACCGCTCGGCGAGCCCATGTAGCCATCAACCATCCGTAATCGCCCCAACGCTCGCTGCAATAGTCCGGACCGCCCGCCCTCTCCGAGGTGGGCCGGATATCGTGGCGCCGATGACGATCTCCACGGTCCCGCCGACCGAACACCCCCGACCGGCAGACCTGCCGTCCGGGCCTGCCCGCCTGCGGCGCCTGCTGGCCCGGCTGTGCTGGCCGCTGGCCGCGGTGTGGGCGTTCGTCGCACTCGTGCGGCTGCTCGGACTGCACGTCGACCGGTGGCCGTTGGCGATCGAGCCGGCGGTGGTGCCGTACGCGGCGATCACCGCCGTGATCCCGCTGGCCGTGGCGCTGCTGTCACGCAGGTGGCTGGCCGCCGCGCTGGCCACCGCCGCGCTGGTCGCGCTGGTGGTCGTCGTGGCGCCCCGGGGATTCGGCGGGCCCGACCCGGTACGCGGCCCGGCCGTGCGGGTGCTGACCGCGAACCTGCGCGAGGGGCACGCCGACCCGGCCTCGGTGGTCGCCCTCGCCCGCCAGCGCAGGGTGGACGTGCTGGCGATCGAGGAGGTCACCCCACCGGAACTGGACCGGCTGCTCGCCGCCGGGCTGTCCCAGCTGCTGCCCTATTCGTCGACCAACCCGCAGTGGATAGGGCCGGCCGGTACCGCGCTGTTCTCCCGGTACCCGCTGACCGGGGTCGGCCGGCACTCGCTGCCGCACACCTTCACGGAGACCCTGGCGACCGTGCAGCCGCCCGGTTCGGTACCGGTGGCGATCGACGTGATCCACTACTGCGCGCCGGTGGACCCGGACCAGACCGCGTGCTGGAACGCCGGCGTACGCAGCATCCCGCCGGCCACCCCGCACGGCCCGGTACGGCTGCTGCTCGGCGACTTCAACATGACGCTGGACTTTCCGGACCTGCGGCACGTGCTGTCGACCGGGTACCGGGACGCGGCCGAGGTGGTGGGCGAGGCGCTCACCCCGACGTTCCCGTACCTGGGCCCGCCGCTGCCCAAGGTGACCCCCGACCACGTGCTGGCGGACTCCCGGATCGGGATCAGCTCGGTGTCGGTGCTGCCGATCCGGGACAGCGATCACCGCGCGGTGTTCGCCGCCCTCACCTTCCCGAAGCAGGGCTGACCCCACCGGGCTGACCCCCACCGGGCTGATCCTCTGCGGGCTGACCCTCTGCGGGCTCAGCCCCCTACCGGACTCAGCCGGTCTCGCCGCTGACCGTGAAGGACCGGAGCCGGTCGATGGCCAGCACCGTGCCGCCGACCAGGAACACCGCGCTCATCACCAGCGCCGCCGGCAGCCCGACGTGCGCCGAGAGCAGGCCGCCGGGCTCGATCGCGTGCACCACGGTCAGCGCGTACTGGTGGATGGACAGCACCCGGGTGCCGCTCAGCACGTTGGTGAGCAGGCTCTCCCAGATCAGCACGTACAGCAGGCCGACCAGCACCGGCCGGCGGCTCAGCAGGCTCAACGCGAGGAACACCGCGCTGTACCCCAGGGACCCGATCGCGCACCCGGCGGCGAGCGCCAGCCCGAACCGGGTCGAGTCAACCACCAGACCGGCGATGAACATCGGTACCGCCGCGGTCACCGCGGTGATCCCCACCGCCACCACCAGCTTGGCCAGGATGATGTCCCGGCGCGGCAGCGGCTTGGCCAGGATGTGCACCACCGTGCCGTCGTCGATCTCGGAGCCGAGCACGCCGGTACCCACGATCAGCGCTATCACCGGCAGCATCACGGAGAAGCCCATGCCGTCGAGGACCGAGGGCGCCCAGTCACTCACCGCGGTCCCGGACGCCTTCGCGGCCACGGTCAGCAGGAGCAGCAGCAACGGCAGCGGGAACAGCAACAGGAAGCGCCGCCGGCCGAACAGGCCCCGTGCGGTGATCCGGGCTACGGTCAGGTTCATCTGCGTTCACACTCTCTGCCAGCGCGTGGCCGTCTGGTAGTTGTCGATGGGCCGTCTGGGACGTGGTCGGGGCCGGGCGTCAGGCCGGGGCCGGCGTCAGGCCGGGGGCGAGCGTCAGGCCGGGGCCGGGCATCAGGCCGGGGCCGGGCATCAGGCCGGGGCCGGGCATCAGGCCGGGGCCGGGCATCAGGCCGTGACCAGGTAGGAGAAGACGCTCTCCAGCGACTCGTCCGACGGGGTGAGCTGGCGCACCCGCAGCCCCTCGCGCAGCGCGATCTTCGGCAGCGCGCGGGTGAAGGCGCCGTAGTCGCCGGCGCGCACGGTCAGGCCGTTCTGGTCGACGTCCAGCCCGTTGACCGAGCCCTCGTTCATCAGGGCCACGGCCAGCCGCCGGTCGTCGGTCGAACGGATCGCGAAGACGTGCGGCCGGTGGGTCATCAGCCGGCGGATGGTCCGGTAGTCGCCGGAGGCGGCCAGCCGGCCGGCCACGATCACCTGTACCGTGCCGGAGACCTCTTCGACCTCCTCCAGGATGTGCGAGGAGAACAGCACCGTGTGGCCCAACTCCCCCATCTGGTGCAGCAGCCGCATCATGTGCAGCCGTTGGCGCGGGTCCATCCCGTTGAACGGCTCGTCCAGCAGCAGGATCTCGGGATCGTGCACCAGTGCCGCGGCCACCCGGGTGCGCTGGCGCATGCCCTTGGAGAAGGTCTCGATCCGGCGGTCCTGCGCGTCGGTCAACTCGACCAGTTCGATGGCCCGCCGGGCGGCCTGTACCGGCTGGGGCAGCCGGTGCATCTTGGCACTGGCCAGCACGAAGTCCCAGGCGGTCAGGAAGCCGTGCACCGCCTCGCGCTCGGAGACCAGGCCGAGGTGCCGGTAGATTTCCGGGTTGCGCCAGGCCGGCTCGCCACCGATGCGCAACTCACCCTGGGACGGCGCGAGGAACCCCGACATCATGTGCAGCAGGGTGGTCTTGCCGGCGCCGTTCGGGCCGAGCAGGCCGGTCACGCCGGCGCCCAGGGTCATCGTCACGTCGTTGATGGCGACGACGTTGCCGTACCAGCGGGAGACGTTGGTCAGCTCCACGGTCCTCATCAGGCGGCCACCTTCCGGTACCGAACGAGCAGAAGCGTCACGTACACGGCCACCAGCACCACCGCCACGATGAGGTACAGATATCCGTGATTGCCGATGTCAATCCCGGTCGACCGGTGATACAACCAGGCCTCCAGGCCCTCGACCAGATCGATGGGGTTGATCACCGGGGCTATCTTGCCGACGGTGCCACCGAGCGTCTGCAGGACGGCCGCCACCGGGGTGGTCACCAGATACACGGCGGCGACCACGGCCGCGGATACGGCCCGGCGACCGCTCAGCGAGGCGAGCAGGATGCCGAGGCTGGAGAAGACGATGGCGACGATCGCCGCGTAGCCGATGCCGCCGAGGAAGTCCATGACCTCGTCCATCGCCCCGCCGAACCCGTCCTTGCGGGAGAACACCCCGCCGATCAGCATCAGCAGCTGGGGTGCGGCCAGCAGCAGCCAGAACGCGCTCGTCATCGCGGCGAGTTTGGCCAGCGCGTAGTCGTCGCGCCGCAGCGGCCGCGAGAAGTAGAGCGGCAGCACCCGCGACCGCAGGTCCCGGGAGACCAACTCGGGCGCGACGACCGCGAGGAACAGCAACAGCGGCAGGCCGATCGTGTCGGTGAACTGAAGGTAGCTGAGGACCACCTGATTCGACTCGGCGCGTACCGCCACCGCGACCATGGCGACCACGAACACCAGCCCGACCACGAGCCACGGGAAGATTTTGGCCTTCGCGCTGCGACCCAGGCCGAAGGCCGTCCGTAGACTGTGGACATACAGCGCCCGGGACGCGTAGCCGCGCCCGAGACGCGATCCGCTGTAGCGCTGGTACCCGATGTCGTGGATGACCCCACCGGACCGGTCGGCCGGCGCCGGCTGGGTGGGCACTATGTCAGCTGGCACGAGTCTCTACCTCCTGCGGGTCCGGCCGGGCCGAGAACAGCTCGGAGACCCGGTGCCGCCGCTGCTCAAGCCTGTGCAATGGCAGGTCCAGCGAGGCGACCGTGCCGATGATGACGTCGTAGGTCTGGTCCGACTCCAGCGGCACCAGCAGCAGCCGGCCGTCCCGGCTGACTCCCAGCCCCGCGGCGGCCAGCCCCTCGGCCAACTGCTCGGTCCCCTCGTCCACCTCGATGGCGAGCACGTCGCGCTGCACGGTCATGGCGGACATCCGGTCGGCGCGCAGCAGCTTCCCGCCATCGATCGCCACCAGCGAGTCGCAGATGCGCTCGACCTCACCGAGCAGGTGGGAGCAGACCATCACGGAGATGCCGAACTGGCTGCCGATGCGGTGGATGAGCCCGAGCATCGCGTCCCGCCCGGCCGGGTCGAGACCGTTGGTGGGTTCGTCGAGCAGCAGCAGGTCGGGATCGTGTACCAACGCCTGAGCCAGCTTGACCCGTTGCTTCATGCCGGTCGAGTAGCCGCCGATCTGCCGGTACCGCTCCTCGTAGAGCCCGACGTGACGCAACGCCTCGGACGCCCGCTCCCGGGCCGCGGTGCGCGGCAACCCGCTCATCCGTGCCATGTGCGTGACGAACTCGGCGGCGACCATGTCGGGCGGGAGGCAGTCGTGTTCGGGCATGTAACCCACCCGAGCCCGGATCGCCTCGGCGTCCCGAGCTGGATCGAGCCCGAGCACCCGGATCGAGCCCGAGGTCGGCGCCGAAAGGCCGAGCAGGGTCTTGATCAGAGTCGACTTGCCGGCGCCGTTGGCGCCGACCAGGCCGATGATGCCGGGCTCGATGTCGACCGTGAACGCGTCGAGCGCGGTGACCCTCGGGTAGCGCTTGGTGAGAGAACGTGTCTCGATCAAAGCCACGCCCCGACTGTACGGTCTCACCGTGACTCGCGGGGGTTGGCCACCCCTGGTGTCTCCCTGATCCGCGACCCCTAGGGTTCGATCATGGAGCCGAGATGACCTCGCACCGAACGGCTCAGCTGGGCACCACGCTGTCCGCGACCACCACGTCGTAGTGCGTGGTGACCGGATCGAAGCTCAGCAGTGCCGCCCGCGCCTCGGGCGCGACGATCGCGGCGGTGGCGTCCGGCCCGGCGAAGCCCTCGATCGCCTCGACCGAGTCCCACAACGTGAGTACCCGGATCTCGGTGGCCTCGGTGTTGTCGTTGCGCAGCAGGTACCCGCCGCGAAACCCGGGCATCATCCGCAGCCCCGGCAGGACCTCGCTGACGAAGTGGGTCTCGTACCAGTCGGCCCCCTCGCCGGTGGCGGTGCCCGACCAGTGTCGCGCGATCATTCCGGACCCCCTGCCCTCGTCGAATCCCCTGCTCTTCGTACCACTCGGGGCGAGGGCCGGGCGGAATTCGGCCGGACCGTCCGGCGCCCGAGGTCCGATTCGTTCAAGACCTCCGGGTGACGGTCGCCGTACCGTGGCGCCATGACATCCCAGCAGCCGCTCGACCCCGACGCCTCCCGCGTCGAATCCGCCGACCGTCGCCCGAGCCTTCACTTCCACTTCATCGGGCTCGTGGTCGCCGATATGGCACGATCCCTCGCGTTCTACCGTCGGCTGGGGCTGGCCGTGCCGGACGGGGCCGACGGCGAGCCGCACGTCGAGGCGCCGCTCGGCGACGGCGCCATCCTGGCCTGGGACACGGTCGAGGTCATTCGCGGCATCGATCCGGAGTGGACACCGCCGAGCGGCAGCCCCCGTGCCGCGCTCGCGTTCCGGTGCGCGGATCCGGCCGAGGTCGACCGGGTGTACGGCGACCTGGTGGGGGCCGGGTACACCGGGCACAAACAGCCGTGGGACGCCTTCTGGGGTCAGCGGTACGCGGTGCTGCACGACCCGGACGGCAACGCGGTCGACCTGTTCGCCCCCAACGGCCAGGGCTGAGACCGCCCCGAGCCGGCCGATGACCAGACGGCCACCGATCGACAGACGTCAGTCGCGAATCAAGGTGCCCAGCGGCACGCCTGCCAGCGCCCGGACGTCCCGGGACAGGTGGGCCTGGTCGGCGTAGCCGGTGCGGGCGGCCACGTCGGCGAACGGTACGCCGCGACGGGCCAGCGCCACGGCGCTGTCGAACCGGAGCACCCTGGCGAGGGTCTTCGGCCCATATCCGAACAGGGTCAGGCACCGCCGGTGCAGCTGCCGCTCGCCGAGCCCGACCCGCTCGGCCAGGGCGCGCACCGAGGCACCGGCCCGCAGCGACGCGACGGCGCGGCCAGCCCACGCATCCGGCGCCCCGGGGCCCGCCGCCGTGGGGCTCAGCGCCGTGGGGCTCAGCGGCCCGGGGCCCAGCGCCGTGGAGCCCGCCGTCATGGCGTCCAGCGCCACGGACTCCAGCAGGCCCGCCGGGTCGCCGGCCTCGGCGATCCGCTCGGCGATCCGGCGGACGACCGCCGGGCGCCACAGCGCGGCCAGCTCGACCCGGCTGTCGCGCAGTTCACAGGCGGGCACGCCGAGCACGGCCGGGCCGGTGCCCGGGGCGAACCGCAGGCCCACGTAGGCGGTGCCCGGCGCGCTCTCGGACAGCCAGGCCCGGGTGTCGGGCCCGGCGACCAGGAGCGTGCCGGACGCCCAGATCAGGTCCAGGCAGCCGTCGGGCAGGATCCGGTCGCTGGTGACGCGTGCGGCCGGCCCGCCACCCGTCACGAGTCTCACTCGGATCGTCTCCGAGCTATCGGACAGCGAGCCATCGGGCAGCGAGCCATCGGGCAGCGAGCCATCGGGCAGCGAGCCATCGGGCAGCGAGCCGCCGGGCGCCGAGCCATCCGGCACCGAGCCGTCAAGGGCGAGGCCGCCCCGGGCTGCCGTCGCGGCGCCGGACGCGAGCCGGTCTCCGGACACCGAACGGGTCCAGAGCACGGAGCCCGCGATCCGGCTCGACGCCCACTGTCGGTACACGCCGGACAGCATGCCACCGCCCTACGACAGGATCCGGTGCACCGGACTCAGGCCCGCGGCTCCCAGTACACCTCCACCCGGTACCCGTCCGGGTCGAGGCACTTGAAGGAGACCATGCCGGGCTCGTCGTCGTACTCGACGATCCGGTACCCGTCGGCGGCCAGCCGATCGTGCAGTTCGCGTACCCGGTCCGGGCTCTCACACGAGAACCCGAAGTGCAGGAAGGGCGGCGCCGACGTCGGCGCGGGGCCGTGCTTGGCGATCTCGTGCAGCGCGAGGTCGAAGCCGTGCCGGTCGCGCACGATGATCGTGCCGTCCGGGTAACGGCTGGCCGTCGCCCGGTCAAACGCGAAGTACGTCGCGTAGAACCGCAAGCTGCGCTCCTGATCACCGACCGCCAGGCCGAGGTGCCGCAGAAACATCTGGACAGGCTCACATCGCCTGCGGTTTGTGGTCAACGGGTAACGTGATCGCCCGACCGAGAGGAGATCTTGTTGAGCGCCCCTTACCCCCCGCAACAGCCTGGTGATTCGGGTTACCCGCCCCCGGCGGGTTATCCGCAGCAGCCGGGCTACCAGCAGCCCGGTTACCCTCAGCAGAGCTACGAACAGCAGGGCTACGAACAGCAGGGCCAGCAGCAGGGCTACGAACAGCAGGGCTACGAGCAACAGGGCCAGCAACAGCAGGGCTACCAGCAGGCGGGCTACCCCCAGCAGCCCGGTTACCCGCAGCAGGGCTACCCCCAGTCGGGCTACCCACAGCAGCCCGGACAGCAGCAGCCCGGGCAGCAGCCGGGTTACCCCCAGCAGTCCGGTTATCCCCAGCAGTCCGGTTATCCGCAGCAGTCCGGTTATCCGCAGCAGTCCGGTTATCCGCAGCAGGGCTACCAGCAGGCGGGCTACCCGCAGCAGCCGGGCTACCCGGCCGGCGGCGGTGGCGGCTCCGCGATAGTGCTGACCACGAAGTTCTTCGTGATGGCCTTCCTGTTCTTCTTCTTCAAGCCGAAGATCGTGATCGACGGCCGGGAGATCCAGGGCGTCTGGGGCCGCAACACCATTCCGGTGACGCCGGGCCAGCACCAGGTGCACACGCACGTGCCGTACCTGATTCCGCCTCAGGTCGGCAAGGCGGACATCATGATCAACGTTGCCCCGGGGCAGACGGTGGAGTTGGAGTACAAGACGCCGCTCTGGGCGTTCACCCGCGGCTCCATGGGGCCGCCTCCGCAGAGCTACAACGGCAAGTGGGTCTACTGGGTGTCGGGGGCCCTCCTACTACTCATTATCGTGTGCTGTTGTGGCAGCCAGCTGCTGAACAGCTAGGCGCACACAGGTAGTCGCCTCGGTCCCGTACCCCGGGCGGGATCCCGACGACCAGCCCAAAGAGGCACGTAACGACCGAAAGGGCCGGAATGTACGACGCAATGATGTCGGAGACGGTGAAGATCAACGGTCACCAGGGAGACGAGGTCGAGGCCTACCTGGCCCGTCCGCTCACCCCTGGGCCCGTGGGGGGCGTCGTGGTGATCCACCACATGCCGGGGTATGACGAATCGACCAAGGAGATGGTGCGCCGGTTCGCCGCGAACGGGTACGCGGCGATCTGCCCGAACCTGTACTGGCGGGAGGCGCCCGGCGCCAGCCCGGACGACGCGGCCGCGGCGGCGCGGGCCGCCGGCGGGGTGCCGGACGAGCGCCTGCTGGGTGACGTGGCCGGTGCGGCCAGCTACCTCCGCGCACTCAGCTCGTCCAACGGCAAGGTGGGCGTCATCGGCCACTGCTCCGGTGGGCGGCAGTCCTTCCTCGCCGCCTGCGAGCTCGACCTCAACGCCGCCGTGGACTGCTACGGTGCGTTCGTCGCGAGCGCCCCGGCGGAGGGCTTCCCGCTCCAGGTGGAGCCGGTAATCTCGCGCGCCGAGAAGCTGGACTGCCCCGTGCTGGGCCTGTTCGGCGATGAGGACCAGTACCCGGCCCCGGCCGAGGTGGCGACCCTCGACGCGGAGCTCAAGCGCCTGGGCAAGCAGTTCGAGTTCCACAGCTACGAGGGTGCCGGCCACGCGTTCTTCGCCGTGGACCGGCCGAGCTACCGCCCGGCCGCCGCGGTCGAGGGCTGGCAGCGCATCTTCGAGTTCTACGGCAAGCACCTGGCCGCGTAAGGCCGCGTAAGGAGAATCCCATGTGCACGTACCTGACCCAGTACGCCGCCATCGACGGCAGCGGTAAGGGCAGTAGCGGCTGGTTTTCGCTCACCCAGGCGACGGTGTACGTCGACCACCCGCAGCACGCGCCGTACGAACACACGGTGAACATCGACCTGGGCAACCCGAAGCTCGGCCCGGCCGCCCGCGTGGCGGTCGAACTGACGGAGGAGGCGGCCCTGGCACTGATCGACTCGATCCGCGCCGCACTGGCCTCGGCCCCGCCCGGACTCGCCTCGAAGGCCGGCAGCGCCCACCAGCAGGTCGCGGCCTGACCGATCGACCGCTCGATGCGACAACTGGCCGGCGCCCGCACTTAGGCGCCGGCCGGTTGTCCAAAGCCCCCAGATAGAGAAGCTCGCCGGCGCCCGCACTTAGGCGCCGGCCGGTTGTCCAAAGCCCCCAGATAGAGAAACTCGCCGGCGCCCGCACTCAGGCGCCGGCCAGTTGTCCAAAGCCCCGAGGTAGAGAGGCTGTCCGGCTTCGCGGTGGTCAGTCGGAGGACTGCTCGCGCAGGTGTTCGACGGCCAGGCGGGCAGCGAGCCCGATGGCGGCGTCCGCGCGGGGGAGGTTCAACGCCGTGCTGGTGCTCCGGGTGAACACCGCCACCGCGTAGCGCCCACCATCGGGATACTCCACCACCCCGATCTCGTTACGGATCGTCGGCAGGGTGCCGGTCTTGCCCGCCACGGACACATCGTCGAACGGGAACCCGGACGCCAGCCGGTGCGGCCACACCTGCAGCGACAGCAGCCTGCGGATGGCACCGCACGAGGCGGGCCCAGCCGCCTCGTCGCGCCAGATCAGGGCGAGCAGGCGGGTGCAGTCCCGTGCGGTGGAACGGTTGCTGGTCAGCGGATCGAGCACGCGCAGGCGGCTGACCGCGGCCGGATCGGTGACCAACCCGCGTTGCTCATCGAGGTCCTCGCGGGTCAACGCGGCCACGTCGCGGGTCAGCAGCGGCACCCGGGTCCGGTGCAGGCCGAGCGCGTCAAGGGTCTCGGCGACGTTGTCGAGTCCCACGTGATCGGCGAGCACGTCCGCGGCGGCGTTGTCGGAGACGGTCAGGGCCAGGTAGGCGAGGTCGCGCAGCGAGATCGTCACCGGGTCGAGCATCGCCGCTATGCCGGTCGGGCCGCCGCTGCGCTCCGCCAGCGGTACCGTCACCGGCGCCCTCGGGTCCAACCGGCCGTCCTCGGCGGCCCGGAAGAACGCGACGACGAGCGGCACCTTGAACACGCTGGCGAGCACGACCGGTTCGTCGGCGCGCAGCTCGACCTCGCTGGCCCGGTCGATGTCGACGGCGTGCAGCCATCCGCTGACCCCGGCCGCGTCGAAGGTCGCCCGGATCCGGGCGAGCACCGGTTGGCCCGGGGTCACGGTGCGCCCCACGGAAGGAATTCGGAGGTGGGGCGGGCTCGCAGCGCGGTGCCCGGGCGGACCGGCCCGACGACGCTCATGCCCGCCTCGCGTTGCAGCACCACGGTCGCCGTCTCGGCGAAGGCGTGTACGGCCGGGTTGTCCCGCCCGCGTGGCCACACCGTGGCCAGCCGCGCGGCCAGCGGTTGCCCGGTGACCGGACGCCACACGGCGCCGGCCGGTGGCGCCAGCGCGCCGTCGTCGAAGGCGACGGCGCCGCCGGCCATGACCAGGCCGCGCCCGAACTCCGTGCTGCTGACCTCGTGGACGGTCGAGGGACGATATCCGTGCCGGGCGCAGGTATCGAGAATCTCATCGAACACCGCCGGCGCCGTGGACCGCCGGAAGATGACGAGCGCGAGCGGGGCCAGCACGGACAGCAGCAGCTCGGGATGCCCGGCCAGCGGGTCGTTCCCGGCGATCAGGACCCCGAGGGGGCGCTGAACCACCGGTCCGAGGGCCAGGCGCGCGGTGTCGAACGGCAGCCGCAGGACGGCCGCGTCGAGCCGCTGTTCCACGAGGGCCCGGTGCTGCACGGCGGGCGCGGACTCCTGCAGCCGCAGGGTGACCGCCGGTTGCCGGGCGGCGAACTCCGCGGCGAGGGCGGCGACGGTCGTGCCGGGCACATCGGGAGGCAGTCCCGCACGAAGGACGTTGATGCCCTCCGAGCGCAGCTGACCGGCCAGTTCATCGAGCACGGCCGCCCGCGCGACGAGGTCGCGGGCCTCGACCAGCAACAGCTGCCCGGCGCCGGTCAGGTTCACCGCCCGGGCCGAGCGGTCGAACAGCCGCAGGCCGAAATGCCGTTCCAACCGCTGGATGCGCTGGGACAGCGGCGGTTGGGACATGTGCAGCCGGGCGGCGGCCCGGCCGAAGTGGAGTTCCTCAGCGACCGCGATGAAGTACCGCAGGTGCGCAATCAGGTCCACGGCCAGCGACGATATCAAAAACCGTATCGCCGGTCAGACGCTATTGATGTTGGCCTCGTCACGGGCCCCGCTGGTTGAGTGACTTCCGTTGGACGGCGCGGCCGCGGATGCCCAGGGTGGCTGCCCAAAGGTTCGAGGAGAGGACGGTCGACATGAGGCGAAGCGACGATAAGCCCGAGGGAATCAACCGGCGTGGCGTGCTGCGCGCGGCGGTGGCGGGCGGGGCCGCCGCCGCCATCGCCGGGGGTGTGGGCGGTGGCCTGGCGACGGCAACGGGCGCGGCGGCCGCGCCGGCGCGGCCGCTGACCGCCGCCGGTGTCGCGATGCGCTGGTTGGGGGTGGCGGGGTGGGAAATCACCTTCGACGGCCACGTGCTCTACTTCGACCCGTACGTGAGCCGGTTCGACTACACCACCAACGGTGGGATCCTGGCCCCGAACCCGGCAGTGGTCGACAATCTGCTCACCACCGGCCGGCTCGCCGGGCCGCCCGAGCTCATGATGGTCAGCCACAGTCACTGGGACCACATCGCGGACGTCCCGCAACTGCTCAGCCGGGCCGAGTGGGCCGGCGCCACGATCAGGACCATCGGCACCGACACGCAGCGCAACCTGCTGACCGCGATGGGAGTCTCGGCGGGGCGGATGGCGAATTTCATCACCGCCAGCGGGGGTGAGGACCTGACCTTCCAGGGCGGCGCCTACCAGGTACGGGTCATGCGCAGCCTGCACAGTCAGTCGCTGGGATACGGCTACTTCGCGCCCGGCATCCGCGTCGAACCACCGGCGACGCCCAAGACGACCACCGATCTGGTGGAGGGCAACACCCTGGCCTACCAGCTGACCGTGCCGGGGCGCCTGAAGGTGCTGATGTTCGGCGGTACCAACTTCGTCGAGAAGGAACTCGAGGGGCTGCGGCCGGACGTCGTTTCGGTCTGCGTGACCGACTTCAGCTCACTGGACCACTACCTGGAGCGCCTGCTGACCGTTCTCGGCGGCCCCCGGTACGTCATTCCGGTGCACAACGACGACATGGTCACCGGGTACGACTCGCCGGACCTGCCCAAGACGATCGACCGCACCCCGATCGACCAGCTCAAGAAGACGGTTCAGTCGATGGGCCTGAAGACGCAGGTCGTCGAGCCCACCCACCTGCGGGTGCTGAACTTCTAACTGGACCGACCCTTCTACCGTCAGACCCATGTCTCGCAGGACTCCGGACCGACCGGCTTCGCCCAGGTGGCGCTGGGAGACCGCGTCTCGTGCCAAGAGAACAGGTGAAACAGCGCCATGACGCAAGCCGGAGGAGCCCTTGCCGTGGTAGCTATCCAGTTACTGCTTGTCGCCTGGCTGATCTGGAACCTGTGGAATCTCTTCCGCATCGCCACCGGCCTGCGCAACGCGTCCTGGCGGCGCCCGATGTGGTGGACGCGCGTCTGCTCCATCTCGCTGTTCGCCGGCCTCGCGTCCTGGACGTGGGGCGCGTTCAGCGGCGGCCTCGACGTGGGCGAGGCATGCACGTGGAACCATCACCAACGCTACGACGAGGTCTACCGGGACGCCCATGCCGAGGAATTCCAGCGACTCTTTCCGCTGCACAACAAGTGCAATCCGGATTTCGACCTGGTGCCCGCATGGGTCAACCCGATCGTGGCGGCCAGCGCGATCGTCCTGGTGATCGCCGTCGCCGTACTCCTCTGGTTCGGCTGGGCCCGCCTCACCGGCCGGCTCGCGGGTCGAGAATCCGCGGGCCGGGTGGCGGGCGCCGCCGGCGACTAACCGGCGAAGGGCAGCGCCGGCAGGCCGGCCACCCCCGGCCTGGCCCGGAACACCGCGCCCGCCTCGGGCTCGGCGTCGGCCGCCAACCCGTCGCGGGACGTGGTGATGTACAGCTCGGACAGGCCCGGGCCGCCGAAGGTACACGCGGTCACCTGGCTGACCGGCAACTCCAGGGCGCCGTCCAGCATGCCGTCCGGCCGGTACCGGTGCACGGCGGAGCCGCCGTACACGGCCACCCACACGTAGCCCTCGCTGTCCACGGTGAGCCCGTCCGGCCCGCCCAGCCCCGCCGGCACCTCCACGAAGGGCCGCCGGCCGGTCAGGCCTGACTCGGGGTCGTAGTCGAGGATGTCCACCCGTTGGGTCGGGGTGTCCACGTAGTACGCCGACGTGCCGTCCGGGGTCCAGGCCAGCCCGTTCGAGATGGTCACGTCCGACCACACGACGCCGACCGTGCCGCCCGGGTCCAGCCGGTAGAAGCTGCCTGCGCCCGGCGACTTGTCGTATCCCATGGAGCCGCAGTAGAAGCGGCCGTCCGGGTCGCAGCCGCCCTCGTTCATCCGCACACCGGGGTCGGACCACAGCTCGTCGAGCGACCGCACCGCGCCGTCCGGGTCGATGAGGGCGAACCCGCGCTCGGCCGCCACCACCATGCCCCCGCCGGTACGGGGACGGAACGCGGCGGCCACCGAACCCACGTGCATCCGGTCGATCGGTTCGCCGGCCGCGTCCAGCGACAAGATGTCGCCGGCGAGCATGTCGACGAAGCGCAGCCCGCCCCACTCCCGCGTCCACACCGGACCCTCACCGTGGTAGGCGAGCGGTGCGGAGAACTGTTCTACCTCTGCGTTCATCAGTGCGACTCCCTCGGTACGGCATGGCCACGGCACCCGCGCAGGAAGTCGAAGTCCGCTCCCGCCTCGGCCTGCAACACGTGCTGGGTGTAGAGCCACGCGTACCCGCTGGTCGGTCCCTGTTGCGGCGGGCGCCACTGGGCGCGGCGACGGTTCAATTCCTCGTCCGGCAGATCCAGAGTGAGCGTGCGCGCCGGCACGTCCAGCACTATCGCGTCGCCGGTGCGCACCAGCGCGAGCGGGCCACCCAGCGCGGACTCCGGCGACACGTGCAGCACGACGGTGCCGAAGCCGGTGCCGCTCATCCGCCCGTCGCAGATGCGCACCATGTCCTCCACGCCGCGGCGCAGCAGCTTCGCCGGCAGCGCGACGTTGGACACCTCGGGCATGCCCGGGTACCCGCGCGGCCCGCTGCCCCGGATCACCAGCACGTCGCTCGCGTCCACGTCGAGATCCGGGTCGTCGGCGACCGCGTGATATTCCTCGGGCGAGTCGAACACCAGCGCCCGGCCGCGGTGCTTCATCAGGTGCGGCGAGGCCGCCGACTGCTTGATGACCGCCCCGCCGGGACACAGGTTGCCGCGCAGCACGGCGGTGCCGGAGCCGGGCGGTTGCAGCGGCGCGTCGAGGGTGCGGATGACCTCCCGGTTCCAGCACTCGGCCGTGGCCACGTTCGCGCCGATCGTCGTGCCGGTAACGGTGAGCTGTTCGGTGTGCAGCAGCCCGCCGGCGGCCAGCTCGCGCAGCACCACCGGCAGCCCACCGGCGTAGCAGAAGTCCTCCATGAGGAACCGGCCCGAGGGCATCAGGTCGACCAGGGTCGGCACCGACCGGGACAGCGCGTCGAAGTCGTCCAGATTCAGCTCCACGCCCAGCCGGCCGGCCAGCGCGAGCAGGTGGATGATGGCGTTGGTGGATCCGCCGATGGCCGCGTTGGCCCGGATCGCGTTCTCGAACGCGGCGCGGTTCATCACCGCGCTCGGCCGCAGATCCTCGTCGACCATGGCGACGATGCGCTGCCCGGCGCGCTGCGCGGTCTCCATCCGCCGGGAGTCCGCCGCCGGCCAGGCCGCCGATCCCGGCAGTTGCATGCCCAGCGCCTCGGCGACGCAGGCCATCGTGGACGCGGTGCCCATCGTCATGCAGTGGCCGTTGGACCGGGCCATGCAGCCCTCGGCGACGTAGCACTCCTCCTGGGTCATCCGGCCGGCCTTCAGGTCGGCCTCGAACTTCCACACGTGGGTGCCCGACCCGACGTCCTCGCCCCGGTATTTCCCGTTGAGCATCGGGCCGCCGGTCACCATGATGGCGGGCAGGTCGACGCTTGCCGCGGCCATCAGCAGGCCGGGCGTCGTCTTGTCGCAGCCGGACAGCAGCACCACGCCGTCGAGCGGATTGGCCCGGATCAGCTCCTCGGCCTCCATCGCCAGCAGGTTGCGATAGAGCATGGTGGTCGGGCGCATCAACGTCTCGCCCAGCGCCATCACCGGAAACTCCAGGGGGAAGCCGCCGGCCTGCCAGACGCCCCGCTTGACGGCCTCGGCGACCCGGTGCAGGTGCGAGTTGCACGGCGCCAACTCGGACCACGCGGTGGCGATGCCGATGACCGGCCGGCCGTCGAAGACGTCCGGGCCGAAGCCCTGGTTGCGCATCCAGGAGCGGTACACCATTCCGGAGCGGCCGGTCGCACCGAACCAGGACTGGCTACGCCTCTTCCGGTCAACGCTCATCGCGACTCCCCCATCGGCCCGGCCGGCACGCCACGGCCGCGCCGATCCGGCGCCGCCGCGAAAACCCTATGCCGTACCCGCCTCACGGGGCCAGGGTTGGCATGCCGCCCGCCCGTCAGGCGCTGGCCCACGCCTCGGTGCCCGTGCGCACCGGGGCGCCAGTGCGCAGCGACTCCCCGATCGCGTCGCTGATCAGGTGGTCCTGGCAGGCCTCGGCGAGCGGGTACGGCGCCGGGCCCTCGCCGCGGGCCCACAGGCCGGTGCGCCACGCGAGGTCGACCACCGCGAGGTCGTCGTCGGACAGGCCGGAGCCGACGAACGGATTGCGGTACACGATCTCGCCGTCGAAGCTGATGTGCTTGAGGTCCAGGCCCTCCAGGTTGAGGTCGATGCCGGTCTGCCGGCGCATGAGCGCCGACTCGACCGG
Source organism: Rugosimonospora acidiphila (assembly GCF_039543385.1). Classification (NCBI taxonomy): domain Bacteria; kingdom Bacillati; phylum Actinomycetota; class Actinomycetes; order Micromonosporales; family Micromonosporaceae; genus Rugosimonospora; species Rugosimonospora acidiphila. Next base: position 120,385 of record NZ_BAABJQ010000010.1, on the reverse strand, counting down.
GGTGTCCGGATCGATCAGCCGGACCACCCGGTCGTCCACCAGCTCACCGAGCGAGCCACGCACCACTATGCGCCGGTGCCGCAGCGGGTTCCACCACTGGTTGTCGGTGAAGTCGTACAGGCCCATCCGCCCGCCGAAGTCGATGGTGGCCAGCGTGGTGGTCGCCTGCTTCGGGGTGTCGTCGCCGGTCCAGCCGTCGCCGGTCAGCGGGTTCGCCAGCGGCGCGACGAACTCCCGGGCGCTCACCTCGGTCTCGGCGTACCCGACGTCGAGCATGCCCCGGATCACGGAGACCACGTGGTAGAGGTGGGTCGAGGAGACCTGCACCGAGGTCGGCTCGCCGATGACCCCGGAGCGCACCACCGCCAGCCGCGCGCTGTGGCTGGGCATCAGCAGGTACTGCTCGGCCACCTGTACCAGGCCGCTCGGGCCGACGTCGGACCAGAGTGCGCGCAGCCCCGCCCGGTCCGGGGCCGGCGGCGTCTCGGCGAGTACCGGCACGCCGAGGCCTACCACCTCGCGGATCGAGTCCGGGCTGACCTGCCAGGGTACCGACACGATGACGTAGTCCGGACGCTCCGCACCCACCAGCTCGGCGACCGAGCGGAAGGTGGGTACGCCCCACTCCGCCTCGACCTCGGCACCCCGCTCGGCAGTACGGGTGACCACCCCGGTCGCCCGCAATCGGTGGGGCAGGCGCTTGGCCAGCCTGAGGAAGAACAGCGACCGCCAGCCGCTGCCGATCACCCCGAACGTCACTGGCGCCGTCGATGTCATCAATGGTCCTCCCGTCGTACCCGGCTACGGGTAGGACCATTTTCTCTTATCCGCTTCCTGGGTCAGGAGCCACCGGTGTTCAGCGGGTTGACCAGCTCTGGATGGGACTTCGCGAACTCCTGGAGCGTATCGTCGCGCAGTGCCTGCCATAGCTCCGGCGTGCCGTCGTCGGGCATCACGTACGACGTGCCGTCCACCTCGTCCGGATACGACGGGGTACGCAGGCCGACCAGCGAGCTGGCCTTGATGCCGCGCATCATCAGCACCAGGTTGGTGACGGAGACACCGTTGGTGTCCGTGAGCATCGAGCTGCCGATGTCGTGCACCACCCGGTCGAGTTTGATCGGGTTGCTCATCGTGTGGGTGGACGCGGTCTGTTTGAGTACCGCCATCATGAACTGCTGCTGGTGGCGCTGCCGGTCGTAGTCGCCACCGGGCAGCAGCTCACGCTGCCGCACGTAGTCCAGCGCCTGCCAGGCCGCCAGGTGCTGGCAGCCGGGGTAGTAGACCTGCGGCGTGACGCCGGGCACCGGCTGTGGCGTCCCGGTCAGATTCGTGTACGGGGCGGCGTAGTGCCCGTTCTTGTCGCGCCCGATGTGCACGGAGACCACCTTTTCGTCCACGCACATGTTCACGCCACCCATCGATTTGACCGCCTTCTTGAACCCGTCGAACCGGGCCTCCACCGCACCGTTGAACTTCAACCCGGTCAGGTCGGCCACGGTCTGCGACATCAGCGGCATGCCACCGTAGTTGAGCGCGGCGTCAATCTTCTCCGTGCTGCCCTCGAAGCCGGTCGGCGAGTACGGCTTGATGGTGTAGTACAGGTCGCGCGGCACCGAGACGAGGTAGCCGCTCTTCGCCCCGCGCGGGATGTGCACGATCATGATGGAATCGGCCCGTTCGCCGTTGCCCGGATTGTCGTTGCGCCAGTTGGAACCGATCAGTAGATAGTTCAACGGCCCGTGTTTGACGCCGCGCGGCGCTCTCGCGGTGCCGAGCAGATTCCCGGGCACCACCGCGCCGTTGAGCCGGTTCACGACCAGCAATCCGCCGGCGAACACGGCCGCCGCCAGCACGCCCAGCACCAGCAGGAACACCAGGAACGCGCGGCGCAGCCGGCTACGGCGACGCCGGACCCGCCGGACGTACCGTACCGGGACGCGTTTCGGGCCACCGCCGGCCGTCACGGCGTTCACCGGTACCCCCTTGCCCACAACCGGCGCCGGACCAGATCCCACACCCGTCAGGCACCGCGCACAGGATGGGCGGTTACCCAGTTCGCCGTGATGCAATCACGCGCGACCGGGCTCGGGCCCTGACCGACCGGAACGGCCCGCCGACCGGTTCGCCGGGCGGACCGCCGCCTGACCGGTTCGTGCCGGGCCGCCCCGACAACGGTTCAGGCGTGCCGGAGGAAGGGCGCCTCGCCCACCACGGTCAGGGAGCCCGGTTCCAGCTCGGTCAGGCCACCGTCGCGCACCATCGGCAGCCCCGCGCCGGACAGCCGCGCCCAGTCGCCGGCCGGGGCGGTGCGTACGGACACCGGCAGGCCGGCGGCCCGCCACCGCTCGCGGGCCGGTTGGTCGGTGGCCCACCACAGCAGCTGCGCGCCGTGCCCAGCCTGGGCCATGGCCTTGCCCGCCGTCATGGACAGCCCCGGGTTGAGCCACAGCGTCGGTCGCCCCGGCTCGGGCGCCGGAGGCGGCGCCGGGTCAGCCAGTTCCGTCCCGCCGACCTGGAGCTTGGCCAGGTCCGGCGGCCAGCCGTCGAGCGGCACCGGCGGGTAGACCCGGACCTCGGCGGTGCGCACGGTCACGGTCAGGCCCGGCAACGCGAGCGCCCGCGACCAGGCGGCGCCCCGGGCCCGGCGGACCACCTTACGGATGTGCCCGGACTCCCACAGCCGCACCGCGGGCGTCCACTCCCCGTCGGTCGTACGCGGGTCCCCGAGCAGCTCCAGTACCGCCCGAGCGGCGGCCTCCAGCGCGTCGGTGCGCGCCGGTGGGTCCGCCCGCTCCAGCCGCACGACCAATGGCAGCACCAGCTCCGGGGCCGCGTCCCGGTCGGCGGGCGGCGGATCGGCGATCCGGATGTCGTCCACGCACCCATCGTCCCAGCCCCGGCCCGCCCTCCGGGACCGGGTCGGCGATATCGACGACGGCGGCCCGGTGCGCCGTGTGCGTGCGCACGCACAGCGCGTGCGGGCTCCGGCCCGGTCGCCAGCCCCACCGGCGACAGACCCAACCGGCACCGCGGCGTCAGCCGCCGGACCGGGCGCGACCGCCCCGCGGCCGGGCACGCCGGCCGGCCCCCTCGCCGCTGTGCGACAGCAGTCGGGTCGCCACCGGCAGCAGCCGCTGCACCGTCGGCGGCTCGACCGCGAGCAGCGCCTCGATGAGCAGCCCGTCGAACGCGGCGACCAGTACCCGGGCGGACAGATCGTCGGCCATGTGCGGGCGCACCACGTCGACCAGCAGCTGGACCCAGCCCTCGGCCAGGGGCAGCAGCGCGGGCCGGCGCATGGCCGCCATGCACAGCTCGTACTCCGCGATGGTCGCCCGCCGCTCCGGCCCGGCCAGCCGGGCCACCAGCTCGCTGAGCGCGGTGGCCATGTCCGCGTCCGGGACGAGAGAGCCGGCCCAGGCCCGGATCGTGGCGGCGGACCGCTCCGCGGCCTCGGTCAGCGCGGCGACCAGCAGGTCGTCCAGGGTCGCGAAGTAGTACGTGGTGGCGGCCAGCGGCACTCCGGCCTCGGCGGCAACCGCCCGATGCCGCACCGCGGCCACCCCACCGGTCTCGATCAGGCGCAGCGTCGCCTCGACGATCTGCCCGCGCCGGGCCGCGCCGCGGGCGCGCCGGCCGTCGGTCACGACCGGCCGGCCGGCCTCGATCCCAGTCCCGGCCGGCGGCTGCGCCGCGACAAGCCCGGTGGAGGTCGCCGGTGCGGTGGGGATCGGCTCGACCGCGACCGAATCCGGCACCACCGGCTCAACCAGCACCGGCTCGACTATCACCGGCTCCGCTGTCGTCGGCTCCGCTGTGGCCGGCTCCGCTGTGGCCGGCTCGCCGGGGGCGGGCTCGCCCGTACCCGCGTCCGTGACAGATCGCGTTCTTGTCATTACGTCTGGTGTCCCCCGCCGATGTTGAGCGCCACTACGCCCGCGATCACCAGGGCGATGCCCCCAATTTTGAACCAAGTCACCGGCTCATGGAAAAGCGCCAGGCCGATCGCCGCCACCGCCGCCGTACCCGCGCCGGACCAGATCGCGTAGACCAGGCTCACCGGCAGGGTCTTGAGCACCTGCCCGAGTATCACGAACGACAACGCATAGCCGATGGCGACGCCGATCGACGGCCACAATCGGGTGAAGCCGTTGGCGAGCTTGAGCAGGGTCGTCGCGCCGATCTCGCTGCCGATGGCAAAGGCGAGCAACAGGTATGGCAATTTCGCGTCCTCAGGTCCGGGTACCTCTGGGGAAGAGTACCCGCGGTTGTGGTACGGACGTCCCGAAAGTTCGAGATCGAAGGACACGTACGGTGACCGACACCGAGCGTTCACCGAAGGGGAACTGGCCGTCTGCCTTGGCCCGTGCATGATGTTGGACGAACGTCCCAGGTTACGGATTGTCGAGGGGCGTCGAGTTCAACTGCAATCGACTGCACTTTGTCTAGGAGGATTCGTGCGCACCTGGATTGCCCGTGGAAACGCGCTCGTCGCGGCTGCCGGGCTCATATTGGCGGTGGCGGCCTGCTCGCCCCCGTCCAAGAACGACAGCGGCAGCGGCAGCGGCGACAGCGCGGCCACCGCAACCAGCGCGACCGCCCTCGGCGGGATGGACAAGCTGGTGGCCGCCGCGAAGAAGGAAGGCCACCTCAACGTCATCGCCCTTCCGCCGGACTGGGCGAACTACGGCAACATCATCAAGGCGTTCACCCAGAAGTACGGCATCAAGGTGAACTCGGCCCAGCCGGACGCCGCGAGCCAGGACGAGATCAACGCCGCCAAGCAGCTCAAGGGCCAGGGCGGCGCGCCGGACGTGTTCGACCTCGGCACCGCGGTCGCGTTGGCCAACACCTCGATGTTCGCCCCGTACAAGGTGTCGACGTTCGACGACGTACCGGCCGCGCTCAAGGACGCCAACGGCACCTGGGTCAACGACTACGGCGGCTACATGTCGATCGGGTACGACGCCTCCAAGGTGCCCGCCCCGACGAAGGTGACCGACCTGCTCGGCCCGGCGTACAAGGGCAAGGTGGCGCTCAACGGTGACCCGACCCAGGCCGGCGCGGCGTTCAGCGGCGTGGTCATGGCGGCGCTGGGCAACGGCGGCTCGGCCGACGACATCTCCAAGGGCGTGGACTTCTTCAGCCAGCTGAAGAAGTCGGGCAACTTCCTGCCGGTCGACCCGACCCCGGCCACCATCGAGTCCGGCCAGACCCCGGTCGTCATCGACTGGGACTACAACAACGTGGCGCAGGCTTCCACGCTGTCCGGCAAGATCACCTGGAAGACCGTGGTACCGCAGAACGCGGTGGTCGGCTCGTACTACGTGCAGGCCATCAGCAAGGACGCGCCGGACCCGGCGGCCGCCCGGCTGTGGGAGGAGTTCCTCTACAGCGACCAGGGCCAGAACCTGTACCTGCAGGGCGGTGCCCGGCCGGTTCGCGCCGACGCCATGCAGAAGGCCGGCACGATCGACCAGACCGCCAACGCCGCGCTCCCGGCGGCCACCGGCACCCCGGTGTTCCTGACCGAGGATCAGACCCAGAAGGCCACGACGTACCTGTCGGCCAACTGGGCCAAGGCAGTCGGCTGACGACGACATGAGCACGGTTGCCCAACAACCGGACGCGGCGATGAAACAACGCCGCGACCCGGCGCCAGCCCCCGCCAGATGGCGGGCCGGCTGGCGCCGGGGCCGGCAACTCGCCGGTGTCGTGCCGTTCTTCGCGTTCATCGCGGTGTTCCTGGTGATCCCCACGCTCGTCGTGGCGATCGGCGCGTTCGCCAACGATGACGGCCACCCGACCCTGGACAACCTTTCCTCACTGGGTGACGGGTACATCCTCGACGCGTTCGGCCGCAGCCTCTGGCTGTCCGCGCTGACCGCCGTGCTCGGCGCGATCCTCGGCGCCCTGCTGGCGTACGCGCTGGTCACGGCCCGACCGGACGGGCTGCTGCGCCGCCTGGTCACCTCGGCCTGCGGCGTGCTGGCCCAGTTCGGTGGGGTCACCCTCGCCTTCGCCTTCATCGCCACCATCGGCCTGTCCGGGTTCGTCACGCTGTTCATGCAGAACCAACTCGGCATCAACATCTACTCCGGCGGGGTCTGGCTGTTCGACATGCCCGGCCTCGTGCTCGTCTACACGTACTTCCAGATCCCGCTGATGGTCATCGTCTTCCTGCCCGCGCTCGACGGCATCCGTCCACAGTGGAGAGAGGCGACCGCGAGCCTGGGCGGTTCGACATGGCAGTACTGGCGGCGGGTCGCCATGCCGCTGCTCGCCCCGGCGTTCCTCGGCTCCACCCTGCTGCTGTTCTCCAACGCCTTCTCCGCGTACGCCACGGCGGCGGCGCTGGTCAGCCAGGGCAGCCCGATCGTGCCGTTGCAGATCCGCAGCGCGCTGACCAGTGAGATCGTGCTCGGTAACCAGAACCTCGGTAAGGCGATGGCGCTGGGCATGGTCGTCGTGGTCGCCGTGGTCATGTGGCTATACGCGCTGCTGCAACGGAGGACCTCGCGATGGCTGGCCTGATCGCGCGCCGGGCCCGGCGGCAGGCGACGTTCCGCTGGATCGTCGTCGTCGTGCTCGGCATCTTCTTCCTGCTGCCGCTGGTGGCCATGCTGATGTTCACCATTCGGGAACCCGGCGGGCAGTACACGTTTGACACCTGGCGGCAGTTCTTCGACTGGCCACAGCTCGCCAACACCTACCCCGAGCTGTGGGAGGGCATGAAGTCATCCGGCGGGCTGGTCCTGCTGACCGTGGCGCTCATGCTGGTCATGCTGGTACCGACGGTGGTCTGGACCCGGCTCCGGCTGCCCTGGCTGCGCCGGGTGGTCGAGTACCTGTGCCTGTTGCCGTTGACGATTCCGGCGATCGTACTGGTGGTCGGGCTGGCCCCGGTCTACGCCTGGGTCACCTACTTCCTCGGTGGGTCCGCGCTCACCCTGACCTTCGCGTACACCGTCCTGGTGCTGCCATACGCGTACCGCGCCATCGACGCCGGCCTGTCCGGCATCGACGTGCGCACCCTCTCCGAGGCGGCCCGCAGCCTCGGCGCCAGCTGGGGCACGGTGATGTGGCGGGTGGTGCTGCCGAACATCCGCTCGGCGGTGCTGTCCGCGGCGTTCCTCACGGTGGCGCTGGTCCTCGGCGAGTTCACCATCGCCTCGCTGCTCAACCGGACCAACCTCCAGGTCGCCGTCAACCTGCTCGGCAAGAGCAGCGCGACCATGTCCGTCGCGGTGTCGCTGGCCGCGCTGGTGCTGGCCTTCATCCTGCTCTTCGCGCTCTCCTTCGCCAGCCGGCGGCGGGGGCAAACCACCAGGGGGACCTCGTGACCACGGTCGGTCTTTCAGACAGCGTCGCCGTACACCTGGACGGGCTGCGCCGCAGGTTCGCCGGCGTACAGGCGCTGGACAACCTCGACCTCGAAATGGCGCCGGGCGAACTGATCGCGCTGCTCGGCCCGTCCGGCTGCGGCAAGACCACTGCCCTGCGGGTGCTCGCCGGGCTGGAGGACGCCGACAGCGGCCGGGTGCTGGTCGGCGGCAAGGACATCACCAACGTGCCGGCCAACCGCCGGGACATGGGCATGGTGTTCCAGGCGTACAGCCTCTTCCCGCACCTGACCGCGCTGCAGAACGTCGAGTTCGGGATGGCGCTGCGCAAGATGAAGCCGGCGGCCCGGCGCGAGCGGGCCGGCGAGATGCTCGACCTGGTCGGCATCGGCACGCACGCGGAGCGGTACCCGCACCAGCTCTCCGGCGGCCAGCAGCAGCGGGTCGCGCTGGCCCGGGCGCTGGCCATCCGGCCCAAGGTGCTGCTGCTCGACGAGCCGCTGTCCGCGCTGGACGCGAAGGTGCGCGTCCAGCTGCGCGACGAGATCCGCCGCATCCAGCTGGAGGTGGGCACCACCACCCTGTTCGTCACGCACGACCAGGAGGAGGCGTTGGCTGTCGCCGACCGGGTGGGCGTGATGCGCGCCGGCCGGCTGGAGCAGCTGGCCGCGCCCGAGGAGGTGTACCAGCAGCCGGCCACGGCGTTCGTGGCGGACTTCGTCGGGCTGTCCAACCGGCTTCCCGGCACGCTGTCCGGCGCGAGCGTCGAGGTGCTGGACACCGTACTGCCGGTGGTGGATCCGAGCGCGGCGCCGGCCGGCCCGGTCACCGTGCTGGTGCGACCGGAGGCGGTCGAGCTGTCCGTCGACCCGGACGGCTCGAGCCGGGTGTTCGCGGCCAGCTTCCTCGGCCCGACCAGCCGGGTGACCGTGGCGCTGCCGACCGGGGACCTGATCATCGCCCAGGTCGCCAGCGCGATGCTGCCGGAGATCCCGCCGGGCGCCGCGGTGCGGGTGGCCCTGCGCAGGGTGCCGGTGGTGGTCGAGGCCGGCGGCGGGGCGGCTCAGCCGGCCCGCGTCTGAGGCTCGTTCCTAACCCTTCGACTCCCCCTCCCCCGGGCCGGCGGGCCCGGGTTCGGTCGAGATCCGCTCGGCCGGCCCGGGTCCGGCCGGTCCCGCCTCCGGCGGCCCGTACCCGGTCGGGTCCGGGCCGTCCGGGTAGCCGGGTCCGGCCGGGACCTGCTCGTCCGGTCCGTACGCCGGTGGCGGGCCGTAGCCCGTCGGGGGTGGGCCGGGCGGCGGTGGCACCCGGTCGAGCCGGTCGAGCAGGTCGTCCAGCCGGATGGGCAGGCTGCGCACCCGCACGCCGGTCGCGTGGTAGACCGCGTTGGCGACCGCCGCCGCCGCGCCGACGATGCCGAGCTCCCCGAGGCCCTTGATACCCAAGGGGTTGAGGTGGGTGTCCTCCTCCTCGATGAGGTACGCCTCGACGTCACGCACGTCCGCGCACGCCGCTACGTGGTAGGTGGCCAGATCCCGGTTGACGTACGCGCCGTACCGGGAATCCATCGCCCCCTCCTCGAACAGGGCCATCGAGATACCCATCGTCATCGCGCCGATCAGCTGAGAGCGCGCGGTAAGCGGATTGACGATCCGACCGGCGGCGAACACCCCGAGCAGCCGGTCGACCCGGATCTCGCCGGTGTCGATGTCCACCCGCACCTGGCAGAACTGCGCACCAAACGAGTAGCGCGCGTACGGCTGCAGGCCCTTGACGTCGTTGGCGGTGTCCACCCGTACCTCGATGCCGCCCTCCGGTACCTTCCCGCCCTCCAGCCGCAGCCGGTCGCACAGCGCCCGGCACGCCTTGACCACGGCCCAGCCCCAGGACGCCGTGCCCAGCGAGCCGCCCGCGCCCATGGCCGGCCCGATCGCGCTGTCCCCGATGCTGATCCGCACCCGCTCCAGGCCCACGTCCAGCTCCCGCGCGGCCACCTGCCACAGCGCCGTGCGGGCGCCGGTACCGATGTCGACAGCGTTGATCAGCACGTGGAAGTACCCGTCCGGCTCGGCCCGCGCGATGGCGGTGCTCGGCATCGCGCGGGCCGGCAGGGTGGACGCGGCCATGCCGGTGCCCAGCAGCCAGTCACCCTGCCGGTTCGAGGCCGGCCTCGGATCGCGCCCGGCCCAGCCGAACCGGTGCGCCCCCTCGCGCAGGCAGGCGACCAGGCCGCGGCTGCTGTACCGCAGCCCGTCCTCGGGTTCGAACTCCGCGTCGTTGCGGATGCGCAGCTCCACCGGGTCCCAGCCGCCGGCCACCGCCAGCTCGTCGATGGCCGACTCCAGCGCGAACGAGCCCGGTGTCTCGCCCGGCGCGCGCATCCATGCCGGCGACGGCACGTCCAGCCGGACCAGCCGGTGCGTGGTGCGCCGGTGCGGGCCGGCGTACATCCACCGGGTGATGACCGCGGTCTGCTCGGCGAACTCCATGAGCTCCGAGCTCTGGCTGATGGCGTCGTGGCCGATCGCCACCAGCCGGCCACCCGCGTCCGCGCCCAGCCGCATCCGCTGGATGGTCGGCGTGCGGTACCCGACGTTGACGAACTGGTGCTGGCGGGTGAGCGCCACCTTCACCGGGTGGCCGACGTGGCGGGCGGCCATCGCGGCCAGCACGACGTTGGGTCGGGGGTGGCCGCCCTTGGACCCGAAACCGCCGCCGATGTGCTGCGCGATCACCCGTACCGCGTCGGGTTCGATCCCGAACAGGCCGGCCAGCGAGGTCGCCACCGCGGTCGGGTACTGGGTCGAGTCGTACACGGTCAACCGGTCGCCCTCCCACCAGGCGATACTGGCGTGCGGCTCCATCGGATTGTTGTGCTCGGCCGGGGTGTGGTACGTCTCATCCACCCGGATCGAGGCGGTGGCCAGCGCCCCGTCGAAGTCACCCACCGCAGTGTCGGTCTGGTAGGTCGGGTTCACCTTGACCGGCCGGTACAGTCCCGGATGCCGATCGGTGAGCACCACGTCGTGCGGCCGGGTGTCGGCCTCGACGACCACCAGGTCGGCGGCGTGCCGCGCCGCCTCCAGGGTGTCCGCCACCACCAGGGCGACGAACTGCCCCCGATAGGCGATGGTCGGCTCCTGAAGCAGGTACAGCTCCGGATTCTCCTGGGACTGCAGGCGCATCGCGTTGGTGTGCCACAGCACGGTCAGCACCCCGTTCGTGGCCAGCGCCGCCTCCGGATCGATCAGCGTCAGCCGGCCCTTGACGAACGGCGACGGCACCGGCCAGGCGTAGACCGCCTCCGGCACCGGAAACTCGAACGCGTACCGCGCCGTGCCGGTCACCTTCTCCCGGCCCTCGACCCGGGTCACGTCGGCCCCGAAGGCACCGCGGAAGTCCTGCCCCGCCACCTCGATCTCGCTCTCCAGCTCGACTCGCTCCCGGGCGCCCTTCATACCCCTTTCCGCCGCGACGAACCGCGATCGGACCGGTCATCCGGAACGTGCCGTCCTCGCCGGCCCTGTCCCCCCGGTTTACCGCGATGCCCAAGGGGGCCGGTTTACCCCGATGCCCGAGGGGTAGCCCCGCTGGGCGGGCGCGGACCGTTCCGCGACGGCGGGAGGCGGTGCGATGACGACGACCGGTCAGCGGGACGTCGTGGACGTCCTGATCGACCAGCACGAACAGATCAGGAGGCTGCTCTCCGAGGTCCGTGCCGCGCAGGGCGGGCGCCGGCGAGACCTGTTCGAGGACCTGGTCCGGCTGCTCGCCGCGCACGAGAGCGCCGAGGAGACGGTGGTGCATCCGAGCGCCCGCGCGGTGTTGAGGGCCGGGCACGACGTGGTGGACCTGCGGCTGGACGAGGAGCACGGGGCGAAGCAGACCCTGGCCTCCCTGTACGGCCTCGGAGTGGACCACCCCACCTTCGACCGCCGGCTGGCCGAGCTGACCCGGCAGGTCCTCGAGCACGCCGCCAACGAGGAGAACGAGGAACTCCGGTACCTGCGGGAGAACCTCGAACCGGCGCGGCTGGTGGCGATGGCCGCGGAGTTCGAGGCCGCGCAGGCGAAGGCACCCACCCGCCCGCATCCCCGGGCGGGCACGTCGCGCGCGGCCAACCTCGCGGCCGGGCCGCCCCTGGCCCTGTTCGATCGGCTGCGCGACGCGGTCCGCGAGTGGCGCGAGCCCCACGACGGCCACGGCGCCTAGGCCGGGGAGGCAGCCGTGCGGACCAGCGAGAGCCAGATCGACGCCGGCCGGCGGCGGGTGCTGGTGGTGGTGTGTGACAAGGGCGAGGATCCGGTCGCCACGGTGACCTCGGCCGTGACGGAGCACGGGATCCTGGCCGCGCAGGTCACCGCGGTCGGCGGCCTCGCCGGCGGGGAGTTGGGGTACTTCGACCGGGTGGCCCGGCGGTACCTGCCGATCCCGGTCACCGAGCAGGTAGAGGTGCTTTCGTTGGTCGGCGACGTCGCCGGGCACGACGGCAAGCCCCGGCTGCACCTGCACGCGGTGCTCGGCCGCCGGGACGGGTCCACCCTGGGCGGGCACCTGCTGCGGGGCGAGGTCTGGCCGACCCTCGAGGTCATGGTCACCGAGGTGGCGGCGGAGCTGGCCCGGCGGTACGACCCGGAGACCGGGCTGTCGCTCCTGTCCCCCTGACGGCCCCTCGATGACCCGCGGGACGCCGCGCGCCTGGGCGGTACAGGTGCTCGGACTGGTGGCCGGGTACGCCGACGCGGCCGCGTACCTCGGGCTCGGTCACGTGTTCGCCGCCAACATGACCGGCAACACCGTGCTGCTCGGCATCGACGTGGTTTCGTGGGCCACTGGCCGGCGGTTGGTGAACGCGCCGCCGCTGCCGGTGGCGTCGCTGTTCGCGTTCGCGCTGGGCACGCTGGGCGCCGCCCTGGTGCTGCGGGCGGTGGCCTGGCGCACCGGGTACCGGCTCGGGCTGCTGCTGGAGGCCGTTCTGCTGTTCGGGGTGGCCGCCGGCTGGACGGTCGCCGGGGCACGCCCCGGCCTGTACCCGGCCCTGGCGCTGCTGGTCGTGCTGTCGGCGGCGATGGGCGCGCAGAGCGCGGTGGCCCAGCGGGTCGGTGTGCCGGGCGTGCCGACCACGGTGGTGACCAGCTCCATGGTCACCGCCATCGTCCGCACCGTGTCCGGCCAGCGGCCGGTGGCGCCGGCCGTGGCCTGGGCGGCGTACCTGGTCGGCGGGGCCGCCGGAGCGGTCGGCACCGAGCTGCTCGGCGCCGAGGTCGGGTGGATTCCCCCGGTGGTGCTCGCGGTACTGGCCGCCACCTCCACGGAGACCGACTCCGATACCGCTACTCGCCCGGCTCGTTGAGGTCGAGCACACCTAATCGAGCACGGTGCAGCCTTGGCCGACCTTGGCGAGGATGATGCGCAGGTGCCCGGGGGCGGGGTCGATCAGGTACCGGTTGCGGGCGACCAGCAGCAGTGGGATGTCCACGGCGCTGTCCGTGTACGCGTACGCGACCGGCATGACGATGCCCGCCGCGCGCAGCCGGTGCACCTTCTCCGCGCCCCGGCAGCCGCGCACCGGCCGCATGCCCGAGCGCCCCGGGCGCAGCTGCGCGGCGACCACCTCGACGCCGTCGAGACCGAGTTCCTGGCAGATCGCGACGGCCAGCGGCTCCGCGCACGCGGTGGCGATCACGACGCGGTCGCCGGCGTCCAGATGTGCGTGCAGCCGCTCAAGGGCGACGGCTATCCGGTTCCCGGAGCGCTCACCGGCGTGCTCGGCGGCGAACCGTTCGGCCAGCGCGGCGAAGCGCTCGGCGGTCAGCCCGGTGGTGGCGAGCCAGAGCAGGCCGGTGACCGCCAGCCGCCGGGTCGGCGGCACCACGAGCAGCGGCGCGAGCAGCGGGGCGGTCAGCATCGTGGCCACGGCCCGCAACCGGCCACGGAAGATCAGCTGCCGCCCGAAGCGGGAGAACGAGTCGCCACGCAGCAGGGTGCCGTCCAGGTCGAAGACGGCCACCGGGCGGTCGTCGTGGTCGCCGCCGCCGGGACCACCGTCGCCGCCCGGGCCGGTCGCCTGGGGAAGTTCGGTCATCGGACCCTATTGTTCCGCGCGCCACCCCGCCCTGCGGGCGACCACGTGAATGCCGAGCAGACCGACCCCGCCGAGCACCGGCACCGCCACCGGCATGAGCCAGCCAACCAGCCCGGTCAGGGCGAGCACGCCGGCCACCCCCAGCGGTACCCCGGGTGCGCGCAGGGCGGTACGCCAGGCCGAGCCGACCGCGCCGACCCAGCCCGCGCCGCCGGCCTGCCCCACCCGTACCACCGTGAGCCCGGCCAGCCCGGCGGCGGCCACCGCTACCAGTGCCGTGCCGGCCAGTGCCGCCGGCCCGCCCGGTACCGTCCCTCGCGCGACGGCGGACAGGTCGAGCCACAGCACCGCCCCCCCGGCCAGGGCGGCCGCCAGTGCGCCGAGCCCGGGGACCAGCCCCCGCCCGAAGGCGCGGGCCATCGCCGCGGCCGGAGGCAGGCTGCGGTGGGCGCACCAGTGGTCGACCGCGTACGAGCCGGTCGACACGGCGGCGCCCAGGGTGACCACCGGCAGCGCGGCGATCAGCAGCACCAGGCCGAGCAGGGCCAGGTCGGCGGCGCCGGCCAGCGTCTCCCGCCAGTCCGGCCGGGGCGCCGCCTCGTTCGAGTGTTCGCGGCTACCGGCGCCTCGCCCCGGCCGTCGCACAGTGGTGCCTGGTGCCGCCATCTCCTCACCCCTTCAGGCCGGCGGTGTTGATGCCCTCGACGAGCATGCGCTGGAACGCCACGAAGAAGAAGAACACCGGCAGCAGCGAGACCACCGCCATCGCGAACATCGGTCCGGTCGACGTCTGGCCGGTGGCGTCCATGAACATCCGCAGGCCCACCGGGACCGTCTTCTTGGGCAGGTCGTTGAGGTAGATGAGCTGGGTGAAGAAGTCGTTCCAGGTCCAGATGAACGAGAAGATGGCGGTGCTGACCAGCGCCGGGCGCACCAGCGGCAGGATCACGTGCCGGAACACGCCGTACGGGCTGCAGCCGTCGATCCGGGCCGCCTCGTCCAGGTCGCGCGGGATGCCCCGCATGAACTGCACCATGAGGAACACGAAGAACGCCTCGGTGGCCAGCACCTTCGGCACGATCAGCGGCAGCGGCGTATTGATCCAGTCGAGGTGCCGGAACAGGATGTACTGCGGGATGATCATCACGTGGTTCGGCAGCAACAGGGTGCCGATCATGACGGCGAACCAGAACCCGCGCAGCGGAAACCGCAGCCTCGCGAAGGCGTACGCGGTGACCACGCAGGAGGCCATGTTCGCCAGCACCACGCCGCACGCGATGATCAGGCTGTTCAGGAAGAACCGGCCGAAGGTGATGCTCGGCAGCCCGAACCAGCCATCGTGGTAGTTGCGCCAGGTCCAGTGCTTGGGCAGCAGGCCCGTGTTGCTGAGGATCTCGGTCGGCGACTTGAGCGAGTTGCCGACCATCCACACCAGCGGGTACAGCACCATGCACAGCAGTACCAGGATGATCAGCGCGCGCAGCACCCGGGAGGCCGGTGAGCCGCGCCGGACGGTCGGTCCTTTGCCCGGGCGCCGCCGCGACGCGGCCCGTGGCCTGGGTAGGGATTGCGTGGTCATCGCCCATCCTCGCCATCGCTGTAGTGCACCCACAGCCGGCCGGTGGAGAACAGCACGGCGGTGAGCAGTCCCACGACGGCCAGGAACACCCAGGCCAACGCGGAGGCGTACCCCATCTCGAAGTCGCTCCAGCCCCGCAGGTACAGGTAGAGCGTGTAGACCATCGTGGAGTCCACCGGGCCGCCGAGGCCGTTGCTGATCACGTAGGCCGGGGTGAACGTCTGGAAACCGTGGATCACCTCGAGCACCAGATTGAAGAACAGCACCGGTGACAGCATCGGCAGGGTGATCCGCCAGAACGAGCGCCAGCGGCCGGCACCGTCGACGGCGGCTGCCTCGTAGAGTTCGGTCGGGATCTGTTTGAGCCCGGCCAGGAAGATGACCATCGGCGCGCCGAACTGCCAGGCGCCCAGCAGCACCAGGGTGCCCAGCGCCGTGTCGGGATCGTTGACCCACGCCTTGCCGTGGATGCCCACGAGGGCGAGCAGATGGTTGATCGCACCGGTGCCGCCGAACATCGCCTGCCACACGATGCCCAGGGCGACGCTGCCGCCGAGCAACGAGGGCAGGTAGAACATCGCCCGTACCCAGCCGATGCCGCGCCGCTCGCGGACCAGCAGCAGCGCCACTCCCAGCGCGGCGGCCAGCTTCAGCGGTACCGCGATCACGGCGTACAGCACCGTCACCTTGACCGCGTGCAGGAACTGCGGGTCGTTGGTGAAGATCCGCCGGTAGTTGTCCAGACCTATCCACTGCGGCGTGGTGAACAGGTCGTAGTTGGTGAAGCTCAGGTACAGCGAGTAGAGGGTGGGGATGGCGGTGACCCCGAGCAGCCCGAGCAGCCACGGGGAGAGGAAGACGTACCCGGCGGTCCGCTCGCGCGCCCGCCACGAGGCGCGCCCCCGCCGTCGAGAGGCGGGGGCACGGTCGGGAGTCTGGTCGCCGGGCAACCGCGGCGAAGCCGTGGTGAGTGCCACGGGTTTACTCCTGTTCGAGAGGGGCCCGATCGCTCAGGCCGCGATGGCCGCCTTGGCCTGGCTGAGGAAGCTGCTCGCCGCGGCGGACGGGCTCGCCTTCTTGTACTGGACGCTCTCGGCCGCCGTGACCAGCAGCGTCTTGACCTGGCTGTGCCCCTTCGGCGGTACCGGCGGAGTCGGCCCGAACTTCGACGCCAGACCGGTCTCGAAAGTCACCGAGGTCTGGTCGGTGCTCTTGAGCGTCGGCGCGACGAGGGACCGCACGTCGAGGTTGGGGGCCAGGCCTCGCTCGGCGCCCAGGATCTTCCCGGCGTCGGGGTCGTTCGCCAGGAAGTTGATGACGTCGACCACCGTCGACTTGTGCTTGGTGCCGCTGTAGCCCGACCAGAACATCGCGGCCCGAGCCCACTCGCCCTTCGGGTCGCCGGGGTAGGTGACCAGCCCGAGCTGGTGGTCGGTGCCCGCCTGCAGCGCGGAGAGCTGGTTGGACCACAGGAACGAGGTCGCGCCCTTCTTGACCTCGATCAGCTGCTTGGCCACGTCGCCGCTGTTGGCGTTGTGGATGAGGTCGGCCGGCGGGGTGGCCTTCTTCGCCGCCGCGTTGGACCAGAGGGTGAACCAGCCGGTGAGGTCGTCGGCGGCGAAGCCGAACGAGCCGTCCTGCGTGTACAGGTCCTTGCCCTGCTGGCGCAGCCACACCTCCAGCGCCTTGTAGTCGCCGCTGGGGTCCATGGTGCCGTACAGCTTGCCGCCGCTCTTGTCGAAGACCTGGGTACCCCAGTCGATCAACTGGTCCCAGGTCATACCGACGCTGGGCTCGGTCAGGCCGAGCTGGCCGACGGAGGTCTTGTCGTAGAACATCGCGGGGGTGTTCTCGGCCGCGGCGATGCCGCCGACCCTGCCCCTGACCTCGCCCGAATTCGCCAGGCTGGCCGGGAACTTGTCGACCTTGATCTCTTTGCCCACGTACGGCTTGAGGTCCAGGCAGATGCCCTTGGTGGTGTACTCGGTCAGCCCGTTGTCGTCGATCTGGAAGATGTCCGGCGCGGTGCCGCCGGCCGCCATGGTGGCCAGCTTGTCGTAATACCCCGCGTTGCCCTGCCACTGCTGCTTGAAGGTGACGTTCGGGTGCTTCGACGTGTAGAGCTTGAGCACCTGGTCGGTGATGTCGGCGCGGGCCTGCGCGCCCCACCAGAACACGCTCAGCTCGACCGGCCCGGTGTCCTCGGCCTTCGGCTTGCCCGAGCCGCTGGAACCGCTGCCGCAGCCGACGAGCGCGGCCGGTACGCCGAGGCCGAGCACCGCGAGCATGCTGCGGCGGGTGGTCCCGTTGCGACGCCGCGCCATCGAGGGCGGATCGACGGACGGGGAGGGCGTGGATGGCATGACGATCACTCCTTGAGATTTGGTATTGGCGCCCCGCTTGCGGGGCACGGCGTCGGTGGCGACCCGGCGCGGCCGGGGAGCCGGACCGGTCGAGTCGCGAACGACCAGAGTGGTCTGGAGGGTCACCTTGGCGTTGGTACGGCGATCGGCGCCGTGCTGGAGCAGCATGTCGACCGCGGCGCGACCGGCGGCCGCGGTCGGCGTGGCCACGGTCGTCAGCCGGGGTCGCACGAGCCGGCTCAGCGGGATGTCGTCGACGCCGACCACGCTGATGTCCTGCGGGACACGCATGCCCAGGCGCAGCAGACCGTCGATGAGGCCGATCGCCATCAGGTCGTTGTATGCCAGTACCGCGCTCGCGCCGGAGCGCTGCACATGGCAGGCCGCCGCGGCGCCGGCCTGCTCGGTCGGGGGATTCGGTCCGTGGACGGTCAGGGTGACACCGCAGCTGCGTGCGGTGGCGGTGGCGGACCGGCGGATCTCCCGGTTGGTCCAGGAGCCGCGCGGGCCGGACAGCAGGATCAGGCGCTCGTGGCCGAGCCCGGCCAGGTGGGTGACCGCGGTGCGGGCGCCCTGCCCGACGTCCATCACCACCGCCGGCAGGCCGGCGACCACCCGATTGATCACCACTAGCGGCACGTCCCGGCCGAGCTGATCAATGAGCCCATTGCCCATTCGGGGGCTGCACAGCAGCACCCCGTCGACCTGGCGGGCGATCGCCTGAACCAGTTCCTCCTCGACCACCGGGTCCTCGTCGGTGTCGGCCACGAACAGGTGGTAATCCCGCTGGCGCGCATAGGTCTCCGACGCTTTGATCAATGGGGGGAAGAACGGGTTGGCGATATCGGCAACGATCAACCCGAGATTGTGCGTACGACCGGTGATGAGCGCGCGTGCCGCCCGGTTGGGCCTATATCCCATGGCCTCGGCAACAGCCAGAACTCGGCTGCGCGTCTCGGGATTGACCATTCGCGGCGCGGTGAACGTGCGCGAAACCGTCGACGCGTGCACGCCCGAGGCTTTGGCCACGTCTCGGATCGTCGTCGGCACGCCGGCCTCCTGGAAAGCGCTTGCAGAAACGGGACGAGAAGCTAACTGCGTGCGTGATGGCTCATTAATGCAAAGGTTTGCGATGCATGTCAATGCCTCGGTGTTGCAGATTTGTTGCAGCCGCCGATCCCATTGACGCACGGCATCACGTTGGGCGAGAGTCTTGGTGCAAGCGCTTTCCCGCGCCAAGAGGCAGGATCGCCCATGCCAGCCATTCACACCAGATATGCCATTGTCGGCACCGGCTCGCGCGCCGAAATGTTCGTCAAAGCGCTCGCCGTCGAGCACTCCGACACCGCCCAACTGGTGGCGTTGTGCGACGTCAACCCGGTTCGCATGAACGCCCACAACCGCTTGCTGGCCAGTCTGGACGCGCCGCCCGCGGCCACCTATCCGGTCGAGAGCTTCGCCGCCATGCTCGACAAGGAGTCCGTCGACGCCGTGCTGGTCACCTCGGTCGACCGCACGCACGACGAATACATCGTGGCAGCGCTGGAGGCCGGCCGTGACGTGATCACGGAGAAGCCGATGACCATTGACGCGCCGCGCTGCCGGCGCATCCTCGACGCCGTCGAACGCACCGGCCGCCGGGTGACCGTGACGTTCAACTACCGCTACAACCCTGTGCATGAGGCGGTGCGCCGGGTGCTGTCCGGCGGCGAGATCGGCGAGATCGGTTCCGTGCACTTCGAATGGCAGCTCGACCTGCGCCACGGCGCGGACTACTTCCGCCGCTGGCACCGGGAGAAGGCCAACTCGGGCGGCCTCATGGTGCACAAGTCCAGCCACCACTTCGATCTGGTCAACTGGTGGCTGGGTGCCCGGCCGGTCGAGGTGTACGGGATGGGCCGGCTGTTCTTCTACGGGCCGGCCGGCACCCGGCACGGATACGACCGCGGCTACCCGAGGGCCCACGGCGACCCGGCCTCGGCCGGCGACCCGTTCGCGCTGCGGCTGGCCGAACGGCCCCGGCTCAAGGAGCTCTACCTGGACGCCGAGGGCGAGGACGGCTACCTGCGCGACCGCAACGTGTTCGCCCCCGGAGTCACGATCGAGGACGACATGGCGGTGCTGGTGCGCTACGACACCGGCGCCACCATGACGTACCACCTCACCGCGTACTCGCCCTGGGAGGGGTACCGGGTGATGTTCAACGGCAGCAGGGGCCGGCTGGAGCTGGAGGTGGTGGAGAGCGACCACGTCGATCTCGCCGCGGCCGGCGAGGTCAAGGGCGACCACTCGGCGCTGCACGGCGTCGAGGCGGCCGCCGAGCGGGGCTGGCTGAAGCTGACCGTGCGCCCGTTCTGGGCACCACCCAGGGACATCGACGTACCCGGATACACCCGGACCGGTCACGGCGGCGCGGACGTCCGGATGCTGGCCACCATCTTCGGCGCCGCCACCGAGCCCGACCCGTTGGGCCGGGCGGCCACCGCCCAGGATGGCGCCCTGTCGCTGTCCACCGGCCTGGCCGCCAACGAGTCGTTCGCCACCGGCCGCCCGGTCCGGGTGGCCGACCTGCTGGACATCCCGTGAGCGGGGCGCCCCAGGCCCGGTCCGCGACCGGCGTGCGGACGGTGCCGCCGACCGTCGCCCTGATCGGCGCGGCCGGGCACGGTGAGCAACACCTGAAGCGGCTGGTCGGGCTGGCCGGCGCGGGCCGGGTGCGCCTGATCGGGGTCTGCGACGTGCGGCCGGTACCGGTACCCGACGGGGTGCCGCTGTACACCGACCATCGCCGCCTGCTCGCCGACCGCGCCCCGCAGGCGGTGGTCATCTGCACTCCCCCGCACACCCACCTGCCGATCGCGCTGGATGCCCTGTCGGCGGGCTGTGACCTGCTGCTGGAGAAGCCGCCGGTGCTCACGCTGGCCGAGCACTCGGCACTGTCCGCCGCCCTGGCCGCGTCCGGGCGGGCCTGCCAGGTTGGCTTCCAGGCGCTCGGCTCGCCCGCGCTGACCCGGCTGGTGGAGGCCATCGCGGCCGGCCGGCTCGGCACCGTCACCTCCGTCGCCGGGGTGGGCGCGTGGTGGCGGCCCGACGCGTACTTCAGCCGCGCGCCGTGGTCCGCCCGCCGGGTGCTCGACGGCCGGCCCGTGCTCGACGGCGCGATAGCCAACCCGTTCGCCCACGCGCTGATGGACTGCCTGGTCATCGCCGCGGCGGCCGGGGCGGGCCGGCCCGAGGTGCTCGCGGTCGAGCGGTACCGGGTGCTGGACCTGGAGGTGGAGGACACCGCGTGCCTGCGGCTGCGCCTGGCCGGCGGGTTCGACGTGACGCTGGCGGTGAGCCTGCGCTCCGCCACGTTCATCCCGGGCGACATCACCGTCACCGGCACCTGCGGCAGCGCCGTGCTGGAGTACCCGACCGACCGGCTGCGGCTGCCCGGGCAGGCCGCCATGGAGGCCGTGCCGGGCCGCGTCGACCTGCTGGAAAACCTGCTCGCCCACCGGGCCGCGCGCGAGGAGGGCGGTGCGCCGGTGCCGCTGCTGGCGCCGCTGCCGGTGACCGCGCCGTTCACCGCCGTCGTCGACGCCCTCGCCGGCGGGCCGGCCGCGCAGCGGATACCCGGGCGGTACCTCGTACCGCACGCGGCGGCGACCGCGGCCGGCCGGGGCCCCGACGGCCCCGCCACCGACGGCTCCACCAATGGCGGCCCCGCCAACGGCGGCCCCGGCACCGACGGGCTGGCGATCGACGGGATCGCCGAACTGGTGCGCCGGGCCGGCGACGAGCGGGCGCAGTTCACCGAACTCGGCGTGCCATGGGCCACCGGCGCATGGCGTTCCAAGGTGTCCACAGTGGAGGAGCATGATGCGCAAGCTCAGCCTGGATGACCTGTCGCGTGGCAAGGACGGACCCGTGCTGTCCGATGCGGTACCTGGTCACGTGCTGGAACGCGGCGGGGTGAGCACGTACCTCGCCGGCCAGCGAACCCATCCGGAGGGGCGCCACGTGCACGACGTCCCCGAGGTGTTCACCATCCTGCAGGGCAGCGGCCTCATCGAGATCGACGGCGAGCAGACCCCGTTCCAGACCGGCGACCTGTTCGTGGTGGATCCGGGCGAAGACCACCACCTGCTCAGCACGGGGGAACTGCCGCTGGTGTCGATGTGGCTGCACCTGCAGCCCGCGGGCTAGTCCTGCAGCCCGCGGGCTAGTCCTGCAGCCCGCGGGCTAGTCCTGCAGCCCGCGGGCTAGTCCTCCAGCCACGGTCGGGGAGGCTCCGGCTCGGTCGGCGAACGCCCATCGGAGATTTGAGGAGAGGGTTCATGCGTCTGCGAGTCATTGTTCCGGCCGCGTTGGCGGCCATCACCGTGAGTCTCGGCTGCGCCGGTACCGCCAACGCGGCGAGCGCCGGGCACTCCCGCGACGACCAACCATCGCGGCTGGCGCAGCTGATCGGCCGGCAGAGCCTGCCCGCCAACGACGGCTGGGCGGCCTCCGGCACCGGTACGTCGGGCGGCGCGGCCGCCACCGCGGACGAGGTGTTCGTGGTGCACAACCGCGGCGAGTTGGTGAACGCGCTCGGCGGCAACAACGCGACGAACGCGACCAACACCACCCCGAAAATCATCTACGTCAGCGGCAGCGTCAACGCCAACGTGGACGACGCGAACCAACCGGTCGGCTGCGACGCCTACGCGGACCCCGGATACACCCTGGACGCGTACCTGGCCGCGTACGATCCCGCCGTCTGGGGACGTACCAGTAAGCCCAGCGGACCGCTGGAGGACGCCCGCGCGCGTTCGGCCAAGAACCAGGGCGCCCGGATCAACATCAACGTCGGCTCCAACACCACCATCATCGGGCTGCCCGGCGCCCGCCTGACCGGCGCCAACCTGCTCATCCAGAACGTGGACAACGTCATTGTGCGCAACCTGACGCTGCAGGACGCGCACGACTGCTTCCCGGTCTGGGACCCGACCGACGGCAGCACCGGCAACTGGAACTCGGCCTACGACACCCTGTCGGTCATCGGGGCCACCCACGTCTGGGTGGACCACTGCGACTTCAGCGACGGCAACAATCCGGACTCCGACCAGCCGGAGTATCTCGGCCGGCCGTACCAGGTGCACGACGGGCTGCTCGACATCACCAAGGGCGCCGATCTGGTCACCGCGTCCAACAACTACCTGCACGACCATGACAAGTCGATGCTCATCGGCTCGACCGACAGCCCCACCTACGACGTGGGCAAGCTGCGGGTCACGTTGCACAACAACCGCTTCGCCAACCTCGGGCAGCGGGGGCCGCGGGTACGGTTCGGTCAGGTCGACATCTACAACAACCTGTACGACATTCCGAACGCCACCGGCCCGTTCGCGGCCGACGGGTACTCGTACTCGTGGGGAGTCGGCCACCTGTCGGCGATCTACGCGCAGAACAACGCCATCATGCTCGGCTCGGGTGTGGACCCCTCGAAGGTCGTCTACAACTGGGGCGGCACGGCGATGACCGAGAAGGGCACCTGGATCGGTCAGGGCCGCAGGTTCTCGCCGGCCAGCGCGCTGGCCGCGTTCAACGCCGCGAACCCGACGGCCGTCATCGGCACCGATGCCGGCTGGACCCCGACCCTGCGCACCCTGGTGCTGCCGACGGCGGTGGTACCGGTGGTGGTCGGGCTCACCGCCGGCACCAAGCTGCTCGGCTGACCGGTAGCGCGCGACGGCGCGCCGCCACCGGCGAGTGCGGGCCACCCACGGGGCGGCCCGCACTCGCCGCATCTGGAAGCGGGCCGTGCTCGCCGCGTCAGCGGGGCGGGGGCGCGGCGCTGGCCCGCCGGACGATCTCGCCGGCCACGTGCTGCACCCGGGGCGCCCTCGGCCGGCGGGACGGGTCCGGCGCGTCCAACGCCAGGCTCATCGCCCGCTTTCCCATCTCGACCAAGGGCAACCGGATGGTGGTCAGCGCGGGCGTCACATCGCGGGCGATCGGTACGTCGTCGAAGCCCACCACCGACACCTCGTCCGGTACGGCGACCCCGCGCTCGCGCAGGGCGGCCAGCGCGCCGACCGCCATCGTGTCGTTGAGCGCGATGATCGCGGTCAGCCCCGGTTCCCGGTCCATCAGCTCCACCGCCGCGCTCGCGCCGCCGTCCCGGCTGAAGTCGTCGTACCGGATCCGCCTGGCCGGCAGCTGGCGCCCGTAGTCGCGGGCGGCGCGCTTCAACCCGGCCAGCCGGTCGGTGGTGGTGGTGAGCACCCGGGGGCCGGCGATCACGCCCACCCGCTGGTGCCCGAGCTGGAAGAGTTCGGTGCCGAGCAGGTATGCGCCGTTCTCGTTGCCCGGCACCACCGCGTCGCCCACTATGTCGTGCCGGCCGATGACCGCCACCCGGCCGCCGGCCTGCTGGTACGCGCGGAGTTCCGCGTTGAACTCGCGGTTGAACTTGGCGTCGTGGTAGCCCGACCCGGCCGGCACGATGGCGGCGACCTGCTGGGCGCGCAGCAGCTCCACATATTCCAGTTCCCGCTCGGGGTCGCGGTAGCTGTTGCAGATGACCAGCAGCCGGCCGTGATCGGCGGCAACCCGTTGCAGTCCGCGCGTCAACTCGGCGAAGTAGGGGTCGGACACGTCGTGCACGATGACGCCGACGGCGGTGCGCTGCGGCCGGGCGAGCAGTTGGGCGTGCGCGTTGGGGACGTAGCGCAGCTCCTCGACCGCCTTCATGACCCGGGTGCGCAGCGCCTCGGTCACGTGCTTGGCGTTGCCGTTGATGACCCGGGAGGCGGTGGATGGGGAGACTCGCGCCCGGCGTGCGACATCGGCCAGCCGTACGACGCCGGAGGGGCCTTCAGCCATGTCGCCTACCCAGGTCTTGTCGGAATCTCCCGCCCCCGGCGTGCCGGCCGCTGACGAGGTGCGTTGGCCCTAACGAGTACTCGTGTGTGTTTACAGTAGCGCAGGAATCCGCTTTCCTAAGGTACCCTGGCCGGGCTGCATCCGGAGCCCCCGGAGAGCCCGAAATTCCCGGGCGCGCGACCCGTCCGGGGCCCACGCGTGACACCGCCCGCCCGATTTGCGAGGGGCGAGGCGCGGTCAGGGACATCGGTCGGCGCGTCGCGACCGCACTCCCGCGCTCAGCCGCGGTAGCGGTCGCGGTCGCGGTCGCGGTCGCGCCGAGTCCATCGCCCGCCGATGCCGCGACATTGCCCGACGGGTCGTCGATGCTGCCGCCGTCGCGTCGATGTCGCAACGGAGCGGGCGCCGGGAGAACCGCCCGCCGACCAGGGCACCGATCACCGCGGTGGTGGCGTGGCGGTGACCCTCACCTCGCTATACACCCAGAGGTATACCTCGTGGTGTAGAGTTCCGGCCATGTCACCGAGGGTCGACCGTCCGAGAGCCGCCGCCGGCAGTGCGCCGGACACACCGCGCGGCACCGGCCGCCCGTTCCTGCGGGGCTGGCTGAGCGACCTCGCGCTGGGCGCGCGGCTGACCCTGTCCGGCGGCCGGGAGGGGTGGACCAGGACGGTGCTCGCCGCGCTCGGCGTGGGGCTCGGAGTGGCCCTGCTCCTGGCCGCGGCGTCGCTTCCGGCCATCGAGCGGGCACACCACGAGCGCAGCGCCGCCCGCGACTACGTGTACGTGGGTGGGCCGCAGCTGTCCCGCGGCGACGACACGATGCTGATTTCCCAGTGGGACACGACCTTCCGTGACCAGTCCATCACCGGCTGGCTGGTCCAGCCCGAGGGGCCGAAGGCCCCGGTGCCGCCGGGCCTCTCGGCCGATCCCGCCCCGGATCAGCTCGTCGTCTCGCCGGCCCTGGCCCGGCTGCTCGGCTCCCCGTCCGGCGCGCTGCTGCGCACCCGGTTGAACCACCCCATCGTGGACACCATCGCGCGCGCCGGCCTGTCCGGCCCCAACGAACTCGCCTTCTACCTCGGCAGCGCCCAGCTGGAGCGGGCCCTGGGGGACGGCAGCGGAGTCAGTCGCATCGATCATTTCGGCGCGCAGGACACCGCCGAGGGGCTGGACCCCGTGCTGATGCTGCTGGTCGTCATCATTCTGGTGGTACTGCTGATGCCGGTGGCGGTGTTCATCGGCTCGGCCACCCGTTTCGGCGGTGAGCAGCGCGACCGCCGGCTGGCCGCGCTCCGGCTGGTCGGTGCCGACCGGCGGATGGCCGCGCGGGTCGCGGCGGGCGAGTCCCTGGTCTCCGCGGGGGTGGGGGTCGTCCTCGGCGTGCTCTTCCTGCTCCTCGGGCGGCAGTTCATCGTGCCGAGGCTCACGCTGTGGAACATCAGCGCGTTCGCCTCGGACGTGTCGCCCAACCCGGTGCTCGCGGCGCTCATCGTGCTCGGGGTGCTGGCGTCGGCCGTGGCGGTCAGCCTGTTCGCGCTGCGGCACGTGGTCATCGAGCCGCTCGGTGTGGTACGCCGGTCCGGCAGCGCGCGGCGGCGCCTGTGGTGGCGGCTGGCGCTGCCCCTGATCGGGCTCGCCCTGCTGGTGCCCGCCTTCAACTCGGTGCACCGCGAGGGATCGGGCCCCAACAAATACCAGTTCAGCTTCGGCATCGGGCTGTTGCTGATCGGAGTGGTCGCCCTGCTGCCGTGGCTGATCGAGTTGGTGGTGCGCCACGCCGGCGGGAGCACCGTGTCGTGGCAACTGGCCGTCCGCCGGCTCCAGCTCAACAGCGGCACGCCGACCCGTGCGGCCAGCGGCGTCGCGGTGGCCGTGGCCGGCGGCATAGCGCTGCAGATGACCTTCGGCAGCGCGCAGAGCGACTACACCAAGGCGACCGGCCAGGACCCGTCGCGCGCACAGGTGATGAGCACCCTGAGTACCGGCGTCGACGCCGCCACGGCGGACCGGAGCGCGGCGAGGTTCCACGCGACTCCCGGCGTCACCTCGGTGGATGCCGTCCTGAGCGGCAACATCGGCTGGGCCGGCTCCGGTGCGACGGCGTCCGAGCCCGCGGCCTCCGACGCCGAGGAGCCGGCCGGCACGCTGGTCGTCGGCGACTGCGCGACGCTGGCCAGGCTGTACAAGGTGGGCCCGTGTTCCGACGGCGACGTGTTCCTGGCCGCGGGGCCACAGCACAGCATGGGCGACGGTCCGCTACCCGCGCCGGGCCAGCGGGTGACCCTGGTACCCCCCGGCGGCGGTCCTGGTCCACAATGGACAGTTCCGTCGTCGGCGCGGACCATCGCCGCGGCGCCCGACCCCGGGGGCTCTTCGTTCGTGGGCGTCATGGCCACCCCGGGCGCGGTCACGGCGTCCGAACTGCGCACCCCGGTGCTCACCCTCTACCTGAGCACTGACCACCGGCCCGACGGGCTGGAGTACCTACGCAACACCGCGGCGGCGATCAGCCCGATGATGACGGTCGAGCCGCTGGCCGTTACGGCGCGGAACAACCAGTTCTCCACCATCCAGCGCGGGCTGTCCATCGGCATGGTGGCCGTGCTGCTGCTGATCGGCGCCAGCCTGCTGGTCGGCGTGCTCGAGCAACTGCGCGAGCAGCGCCGCACCCTCGCGGTACTCGTCGCGTTCGGCACCCGACGCAGCACGCTGAGCGCCTCGGTGCTGTGGCAGACTGCCATCCCGATGCTGCTCGGCCTGGTCCTGGCCGCCGCCGTCGGCATTGGCCTCGGCTCGGCACTGCTGGCGGTGACCGGCGTGTCCGTGACGCGCCTGCCGTGGACCGGCATTGCCGAGATGTCCGGCGCGGCGGTGGTGGTGGTCCTGCTGGTCACCGCGGCCAGCCTGCCGGCGCTGTGGCGGCTGCTGCGGCCCGAGGGGCTGCGCTCCGAGTGAGCCGGCCAAGCGCGCCACCGAACGCGCACAGACATCCGAGGACCTGAACGGGTCGGACCGACCCCACGACCGCGATGCGTCAGCGGCACGGGGCGCCGGACGAGGGCCGGTGCCAGCGGATAATCCGCAAACGAACGCAGATCAACAGACGCGGACAGTAAGCGACCGAAGCGCTTCGACGCCCCAAAGAAGTCGGCACCCGTCCGAAAAGATCCGCCCTCTCCGCAGTCTTGACAGCGCAACTATTGGCGGCATAGTTTCAACACCATCGATTCGTTCAGTCGTTGAACTATCTCGTGAATTCCGTCCCCAGCGCCGGGCGCGCCCCGTCGCGGCCAGGTGGCCGGCCCCACCGTCCCACCGGCCCCACCGCCCCGCCCAACGGGCGGCGCGGTCGCGGCCGCCGGCCGGTCGCGAACAGCCGGACCGGGAACCTCCGTAGGCCGCGCCGCCCCACGGTCGCCCCGCGCCCGCGCGCACCCGCCGAGGAGGTCTCATGGACCGACAGCGCCGACTCGCCCGGTCAATCGCCCTGGGCACCACCGCGGTACTCGTGCTGGGTGGGCTCAACGTCGCCACGGCACCGTCCGCCATCGCCGCCGGCAGCACCACCGCCTGGAGCAACGGCACCTTCGTCGTCGACACCCCCGACGTGGTACGCCGATCCGACATCGTGCTCGGTCAGCCCAACCCCAGCGCCAGCCAGTTCGTCCCGCTGGGCAACGGCACGCTCGGCGCCGCCGTCTGGGCGGCCGGTGGCTTCACCGCCCAACTCAACCGCACCGACACCTTCCCCGACCGCAAGTCACCCGGGCAGGTCACCATCCCGGGACTGGCCACACTCACCGGCGCGGCCGACTTCACCGGGTACCTCGACCTCTACGACGGCACCCTGCACGAGTCCGGCGGCGGCATGACGCTGACCGCGTACCTGCGGGCGGACAAGGCCGAACTGGTCGTGAACGTCACGGGGGCGGATCCCAACAGCACCCAGACCGCCCAGGTGGCACTGTGGAGCGGCCGATCGCCCGCGTCCCGGGCCTCGGGTACGGTCGCGACCCTCGCCGAGACCTTCGTGGACAACAGCGGCAGCGGGGCCTCCGGGCAGACCTTCGGCACGATGGCCGCGGTCACCGCGGGCGGGCGCGACGTGGTCGCCTCGGCACCCAACTCGTCCACCGCGCGGGTGAGCTTCCAACCCAACACCGACGGCTCGTACCGGGTGGTGGTGGCCGCACCCGGCTGGACCGGCGGCGACGCGGTGGCCACCGCGAGCGCGTTGCTGGGCGGTGACGCCACCGCGTCCGCGTCCTCCGTCGCCGCGGCCCACCTGTCCTGGTGGCACTCGTACTGGGCGGGTGCCGGCCTGATCAAGATCTCCTCGACCGACGGTACCGGCGACTACGTGGAAAACCTGCGCACCCTGTACCTGTATGACGAGGCCGCCAGCAGCCGGGGCACGTACCCGGGCTCCCAGGCCGGCGTCGCCGACCTGTTCAACTTCTCCCAGGACCACCAGGACTGGTTCCCGGCCGGCTACTGGTTCTGGAACCTGCGCATGCAGGTGCAGGCCAACCTGTCCGCCGGCGAGTTCGGCCTCGACGACCCGACCTTCCGCCTGTACCAGAGCAACGCCTCCAACATCGCGGCGTGGACGAGCGCCAACATGGGCGGCCGGCCCGGGCTGTGCGTGCCCGAGACCATGCGCTTCAACGGCAACGGGACCTACCAGGGCGCCACCAGCAACGCCTCGTGCGACCAGAACATCACGCCCAGCTACAACTCGCTGACCATCACCACCGGCGCCGAGATTGGGCTATGGGTCTGGCAGCGCTACCTGATGACGGACGACCGGTCATTCCTTTCGACCAATTACCCATTGCTCAGCGGCGCGGCCAACTTCCTGCTGTCGTATGCGACGACCGGCTCCGACGGGCTCCTGCACACCAAGGCCAACGCGCACGAGACGCAGTGGAACGTGAACGACCCGGTGACCGACATCCTGGCCATGCAGGCCCTGTTCCCGGCCACCGTCAAGGCGGCGCAGACCCTGGGTGTCGACTCGGGCCTGGTGAACCAGCTCAACTCGGCGATCCCGAAGATCCCACCCCTGCCCCGCACCGACACGGCCACGAAGACCCAACTGCTGACCGCGGCCGCCGACGCGGCCGGGGCGGACATGATCGGCCCTTCCAGCCAGCCGACCGCGCCCACCCACAACGACGAGAACCTCGGGCTCGAGGCGGTCTGGCCGTACAACGTGATCGGTGACAGCGGTTCGCTCACCGCTCTGGCCAAACGCACCTACACGTCCCGCAGCTACGTCAACGGCAACGACTGGAGCTTCGACCCCCTGCAGGCGGCCCGGCTGGGTCTGGGCGGCGAGGTGAGGTCGGACCTGCTCGCGGCGACCAGGTCCTACCAGGCGTACCCGTCGGGCCTGGCCAGCTTCACCGGTACGCCGGCCAGCGAGCCCTATCTCGAGCAGGCCGGCGTGCTGGCGGCCACCGTGGCCGAGGCGTTCGTGCAGGACTACGACGGCCTGGTGCGCATCGCACCCGCGTGGCCCAGCGACTGGACCGGCGAGGGCACCGTCTACATCCAGCACAACTCGAAGGTCTCCGTGCAGGTGTCCGGCGGCACGGTGAGCACCGTGGCCATCGCCTCGGGCTCCGGTGCTCCCATCACGGTACGCAGCCCGTGGCCGGGCCAGAGCGTGACGGTGGTGGACAACACCGGCGCGACCGTGGTCGGCGCGACTGTCAACGCCACGCTGACCATCCCGGCCGTGTCCGGGCGCACCTACCTCGTCGAGCCCACCGCCTCGCCCACCACCGCACTGCCGTTCGCCGCCGTCAGCGGCAGTCCGGCCGGGGCGGCCCGGCACCTCAGCGGCGGCGGGAGCATCGGGCTCGACGCGCGGGCACACTCCTCATCCGTCATCAGCCTGCGGGCGCACGCCAACGGCGACTACGTCACCGCCGAGAACGCGGGCGCACAACCGCTGATCGCCAACCGCACCGCCATCGGACCCTGGGAGCAGTTCGACCTGCTCGACGCCGGCAACGGCAACATCGCCCTGCGCGCCCACGCCAACAACAACATCGTCACCGCCGACAACGCCGGCGCCGCGCCCCTGATCGCCAACCGCACCGCCATCGGAACCTGGGAAACCTTCCAACTCACCCACAACCCCGACGGCAGCATCAGCCTCAAGGCACTCATCAACAACGACTACGTCACCGCCGAGAACGCCGGCGCACAACCGCTGATCGCCAACCGCACCGCCATCGGACCGTGGGAGGAATTCGACCTCATCAACGACTGATCGACGGCCCCGCCGGCCACGGGTGGGTGCGGCGTTGACGTCCCGCAACGCCGTACCCGCCCCCGCGGTGCCGCTCGCCGAACCGAACTGACCGCCCGGCGAACGATGGAGATCCAGGCGCACCGATCGCTGCGACGATTGATCCAGCCGTCCGGCACAGTTGTTCAGCGAGGTGTTCCCATGTATCAACAGGTGCTCGATCCGGTTTCCCATTCGCTCGGTCTGTCCGCGATTTTCGCGGCGCTCCCCCTCGTCGTCCTGTTCGTGCTGCTCGGGGTCCTGCGGGTCACCGCCTGGATCTCGGCACTCATCGCGCTGGTGGTGGCCCTGGTCGTCGCCACGGTGGTGTATCCGATGCCGATCGGCCAGGCCGCACTGGCCGCGACGCTCGGCGCCGCGTTCGGCTTCTTCCCGATCCTGTGGATAGTTATCAACGCTATCTGGATCTACAACATGACCGTCGACACCGGGCATTTCGACGTGCTGCGCCGCTCGTTCAGCCGGGTGAGCGACGACCAGCGGATCCAGGCCATCATCATCGCCTTCTGCTTCGGCGCCCTGATGGAGGCGCTGGGTGGGTTCGGCACGCCGGTGGCCATCACCTCCGTCATGCTGATAGCGCTCGGCTTCAAGCCGCTGCGCGCGGCGACCCTGGCCCTGGTGGCCAACACCGCCCCGGTGGCGTTCGGCGCGCTCGCCGTGCCGATCACCACGCTGTCGACGGTGACCGGGCTGCCGGTACACGACCTGGGCGCCATGGTCGGCCGGCAGACCCCGATCCTGGCGGTGGTGGTACCGCTGGTCCTGGTGGGCATCGTCGACGGCCGGCGCGGCCTGCGCCAGACGTGGGTACCGGCGGTGGTCTGCGGCGTGGCGTTCGGCGTCGCCCAGTACGCGACCTCGAATTTCATCTCGGTGCCGCTGACCGACATCGTCGCCTCGCTGTTCTCCGCCGCCGCCGTGGTGGTGCTGCTGCGCGTCTGGCAACCCGCCGCGTCCTCGATGGTGATGCCGACGGTGACACCGGTGGCCGGCGGTTCGGTGGACACCCCGGATTCCGGCTTCCAGTCCCGGGTGGCGCACCCGGACAGCCGCCGTGAGGAGCTGCGTGCGTACGCGCCATATCTGATCATCATTGTCATCTTTGTGGTGGCGCAGATCCACCCGATCCTGCACGCGCTCGACACCGTGACCCGGTCCTTCACCTGGCCCGGCATGCACATCCTGAGCACGTCCGGGAAGCCGTCCACCGTGGCCGTGTTCAAGTTCAACTGGCTCACCGCCGCGGGGTCGCTGATGTTCATCTCCGGCCTGGTCACCGCGCCCGTGCTCGGGATCTCGGTGGGCCGGGCGCTGCGCGCCTACGGCCGCACGCTGCGCCAGCTGGTCTGGGCGATCATCACGGTGATGGCCGTCCTGGCGCTGGCCTACGTGATGAACGCCAGTGGCCAGACCGCCACCCTGGGCAACTCGATGGCCGGCGCCGGCGCGGCGTTCGCGGTCCTGTCGCCGATCCTGGGCTGGCTCGGCGTCGCGGTCACCGGTTCCGACACGTCATCGAACTCACTGTTCGGCGCGCTGCAGGTGGCGGCCGGCACCAAGGCGGGCCTGAGCACCACACTGATGGCCGCGGCCAACTCGTCCGGCGGAGTGCTCGGCAAGATGATTTCGCCGCAGAATTTGGCGATCGCGGCCGGCGCGGTCGGCCTGACCGGCAAGGAGGGCGACATCTTCCGCCGGGTCTTCGGCTGGAGCCTGGCCTTCCTGGCCGGCATGTGCCTGCTGGTCTACCTGCAGTCCACACCGGTGCTGAGCTGGATGATCCCCTGAGAGCCTCGGCGGGGACCGCGGGGTCCCCGCCGAGCCCTCCGGGCGCCCGTCGCCAGCCGCAACCTCGGCACCGCGCCGACCCGTCTCGCCGGGAGGGCGTCCCCGCGCCGGAATCGGTTAGATGACCTCATGCACCTCGAGCACCCGGCCGCGCGGCTCCGCGTCGCCCAGCTCCGCGTGGTACTCGGCCCGCCGGGGATCGGCCAGGTAGGAGTCGTAACCTGACCGCGACGCGAACGACAGCACGTGCACCTCGGTACCCGAGTCCGCGGTCCGCAGCCGCTGCTCCAGGCGCCCACCGTGGTCGGCGAGCAGGGGCCGCACCAGGTCCTGGTAGCGCTGAGCGGCGTCCACGTGCTGCCCGGGCAGATCGAGCACCACGGCGACCCGCAGGCGCGGGCCGGTCGCCTTGCCGTCGAGGCGCTTGAAGAAGTGGACGTCGCTGTGGCCGCCGGGCAGCCCCTCGGTGCGGCCGGTCTCGACGTACCCGTGCCGCCGGTAGAAGCCCGGCGCCTGGAACGTCATCGAGGACACGACCATCCGGGTGCAGCCGCGGCGCCGGGCCTCCTGTTCGGCCGCGCGCAGCAGCCGGCTGCCCCAGCCCTCGCGACGGCTCTGCTCGCGTACCCACAGCAGCCCGATCCCGCCGCAGCCGCCCCAGGTCCAGCCGGCCAGCCCGCCGACGAGCGCCCCCGCCTGGTCCGTCACCCGGACCGAGAGCGACGCCTCGTCGTCGGCGCCGGTCATCCTGACGTTGAAGGCGGTCAGCTCCTTCTCCAGCCGGGCCTTCAGCTCGCTGTCGCCGTCGACGACATCCACCGTCCCCGCACCACGCGCGGCATCGCCACCGTCACCGGCCGGCCCACCATGCTTGATCGTCATGGCGGGCAGTATGCCAAACGCGAAACGGAGCCGGTCTCAATTTGATAACCGGAGTTGATCTCAACTTCCGATGGGCTGCGGCTCCCCCTGCGGCTGGCGGTAGCTGCGGATGATGTCGGCGTACCGGTGCCCGCTGGCCTTGATGGTGCGCCGCTGTGTCGGGTAGTCCACGTGCACCAGCCCGAACCGCTTCGCGTACCCGTACGCCCACTCGAAGTTGTCCAGCAGCGACCAGGCGAAGTAGCCGGCCAGCGGGGCGCCCCGGCGCGCCGCGGCGGCACACGCCGCCAGGTGGCGCTCCAGGTAGTCGGTGCGCTCCTTGTCCTCCACGTGGCCGTCCGGCTCGATCTCGTCCGGCCAGGCCGAACCGTTCTCCGTGACGTAGATCTGCCGCGCCTGGTACTCGTCGGTCAGCCGCACCAGCAGCTGCTCCAGCCCGTCCGGGTGAACCTCCCAGTCCATCCCGGTCAACGTCCAGTCCGGCACGCTGATCATCCGGGCCCACGGAACCGGCCCCTCGGGGTCGTCGGTGACCACCTGGCGGAAGTAGTAGTTGAGCCCGACGTGCTCCATCGGCGTGGCGATGATGTCCAGGTCACCGTCGCGCACCGGCGGCTCGATGCCGTACGCCTCGACCATGTCCCGCGGGTAGCCCCGGCCGTGCAGCGGATCCAGCCACCACCGGTTCGTGTGCCCGTCCGCCCGGCGCGCCGCCGCCACGTCCCGCTCGTCCTCGCTGGCCGGCTCGCACGGGCTCAGGTTGAGCACCGCACCCACCCGGACCTCGCCGCGCGACACCTCGCGCAGCGCCGCCGCGGCCAGCCCGTGGCCCAACAGCAGATGATGGGACGCAGGAATGGCGCGCGCCAGGTCCCGCTCCCCCGGCGCCATCCGGCCCTCCAGGTAGCCGATCCACGCCGAACACAGCGGCTCGTTCACCGTGAACCAATCGTGGATCCGGTCGCCCAGCCGCTCGCCCACCACCCGCGCGTACTCGGCGAACGCCAGCGCGGTGTCGCGCGCCGGCCAGCCGCCGCGGTCCTGCATGACCTGCGGCAGGTCCCAGTGGTACAGGGTGGCGAACGGCCGGATGCCCGAGGAGAGCAGCTCGTCGACCAGCCGCTCGTAGAAGTCCAGGCCGGCCTGGTTCACCCGGCCGGTGCCGTCCGGCAGGATCCTGGGCCACGCGATGGAGAACCGGTACGCGTCGACGCCCAGCCGCCGCATCAGCGCGACGTCCTCCTGCCACCGGTGGTAGTGGTCGCACGCCACATCGCCGGTGTCGCCGTTGTCGATCGCACCGGGAACCCGACAGTACGTGTCCCAGATGGACGGTGATCGGCCATCCTCAGCCACCGCACCCTCGATCTGGTACGCGGACGTGGCCGCACCCCATACAAAGTCCGGCACCAGGCCCCGCAGAAGCTCCATGACTCTCCTCGACTGACTAAACGGTTTACTTGACCGCGCCCGCGGTCAACCCGGCGACGAAGTGACGCTGCAGCGCGAGGAACCCGGCCACCACCGGAGCGCTGACGACCAGCGAGGCGGCCATCACCTGGTTCCAGTACACGTCCTCGTAGGTGGAGTAGCTCTGCAATCCGACCGCGAGCGTCCGCGTGCTGTCATTGGTCATCACCGAGGCGAACAGCACCTCACCCCAGGCCGTCATGAACGCGTACACCGCGACCGCGATGACGCCCGGCAGCGCGGTGGGCAGGATGACCTGGATCAGCGTGCGCAGCGGTCCGGCGCCGTCGACCTGGGCCGACTCGTCCAGCCCGCGCGGGATGGAGTCGAAGTAGCCGACCAGCATCCAGATCGAGAACGGCAGCGAGAAGGTGAGGTAGGTGACGACCAGACCGGTGCGCGTCGCGTAGAGCTGGAGCCCGGTGTACTTGTTGATGTTGACGTAGATGAGGAACAGCGGCAGCAGGAACAGGATGCCCGGGAACATCTGGGTCGACAGCACCGTGACGGAGAAGACCCGGCGGCCGGCGAACCGGTACCGGCTCACCGCGTACGCGGCGAAGATGGCGACCACCACGGAGCAGGCCATCGCGCACGAGCTGACGATGGCGCTGTTCACGAAGTACCGGCCGAGCGGCACCGTGTGCCACATGTCGACGAACGGTTCCACCGTCAGGTGGGACGGAATCCAGTCGAACGGACCCTGCACGTCGCGCAGCGGCTTGAGCCCGGACGTGAGCATCACGTAGATCGGGACCAGGGTGAACAGGGCGAGCGCGGTCAGTACCACCGCGCGGGTCACCTTGACCCAGCTTGGCTCACGCATCGGTCCTCCGGCGGGACGTGCTGTACAGGTAGACGGCGGTCACCACGAGTAGGAACAGCAACAGCAGCACGCTCATCGCCGAACCGAGGCCGAAGTTCCAGGTGACGAACGAACTCTGGTAGATGTGGATGGAAATGAGGTCCGCCGCGTGCGGTGCGGCCGAGCCGAACAACACGTATGGCGTATTGAAGTCGTTGAAGCTCCACAGGAACAGCACCAGCAGCAGTACCTGGTTGACCGGGCGCAGCATGGGCAGCGTGATGTTGCGCAGCTGCCGCATGAACCCGGCTCCGTCCATCGCGGCCGCCTCGTACAGCTCGGTGGGGATGGTCTGCAGCCCCGCGGTCAGCACCAGCAGCGCGAACGGCCAGGTGCGCCACACCGACACGACCACCAGCGAGACGAAGCTGTTGCCGCCGATGAGCCAGAACGGCCGGCTGTGGAACAGATGCAGCTCGTCTACCAGTACGTGGTTGACCACGCCGGTGTCCCGCTGGAGCATGAAGCTCCAGGTGATCACCGCCGCGTAGGCCGGCAGTGCGTACGGGGCCAGGAAGATCGTGCGGAGCAGGCCGCGACCGCGGAACGGCCGCTGCAGGAGGACGCCGGCGGTGACGCCGAACAGCCAGCAGAAGCCCACGGTCAACGCGCTGTACCCGGCGGTCACGCCGAGCGAGTGCACCAGATTGCTGCCGATCGGGCTGTTGAAGTCCAGCGCCACGCGGAAGTTGTTGAGGCCGATGTACGGCGCCGCCGACCAGTTGCGGATGAAGAACTGGGTGAGCCCGCGCAGGCTCATCCAGACGCCGGTGATCATCGGGATGATGTGCACCAGCAGTTCCAGCAGGACGGCGAGGAGCAGCATCAGGTACGGGGTGGCACGGTTCCCCTTGACCCGACGGCGGCGCCGCTTCCTGGCGGACGTGGTCGGATCGCCGGCCGCCGTACCGGGCCCGGCCGCCGGGGTGGTGACGGTTGTCATGAAACTCCTTACGGTGCCCGGAGGGGGGCGCGACTGCGGGGCGGGCGCCGGGGCCGCGGAGAAGGACTCCACGGCCCCGGCCTGCCCGTTGCGCGGAAGCCGGAGACTCAGCCGCCGGCCTTGACCTGCTGCTGAGCCGCCGTCAGTTTGGCCTTGATATCCGCATCGGTGACCGCCTTGCCGCTGGCCGCCTGCGCGAACAGATCCTTCATGGCACCGCCGACCAGCGTCTCGAACTGGCTCTCCTCGGG
The DNA here is from genome assembly GCF_039543385.1 of Rugosimonospora acidiphila. Lineage (NCBI taxonomy): Bacteria > Bacillati > Actinomycetota > Actinomycetes > Micromonosporales > Micromonosporaceae > Rugosimonospora > Rugosimonospora acidiphila. The sequence goes on along the minus strand of NZ_BAABJQ010000010.1, from coordinate 83,630 downwards.
CACCGCCGGCAGCGGCGCGGCCGTGGTCGACAGCACCTGCTGGTACATCTTCACCGTCGGAGTCTGGAACGCCGGGTCGGAGTACGCGTCCTGCACCGTCGGCAGCGAGGCGTACGTCTTGTTCAGGGCGATCTGCTCGGGGGCGCTGGTCATGAACTTCACGAACTTCAGCGAGGCGTCCTTGTGCTTGGTGTTGGCGAACACCGCCATGTTGATGCCGGCCACCATGCTGTTGATGTGCTGGCCACCGGACGGCGCCGGCATCTCGAACGGCACCGGTGCCACGCCGTAGTCGTCGGGGCTCATGCCGTGCGTCTTGATGCCGCTGTCCGCCGCCTGCCACAGGATCATCGCGGCCTTGCCGGTCGCGAAGTCGGTGATCGACGTGTTGTTGGCGTACTGCACGTCGCTGGGGTTCACGATCTTGTCAGTCGCCATGAAGTCGATGTACCGCTTGAGCGCGGCCACGTTGGCGTCGGTGTCGAAGGTCGGCTTGCCGGACGAGTCGAACCACGAGCCGCCGTACTGCTCGCTGAAGGCGAACGCGTGGTGCGCGTTTTCCGTCGGGTTACCGGCCTCCAGGGCCAGGCCCCACTGGTCGCCGTGGGTGAGCTTCTTGCCGTCGGTGACCAGCTCGTCCCAGGTCGTCGGCGGGTTCGCGATGCCGGCGGCAGCGAACTCCTTCTTGTTGTAGTACAGCCCGTACGCCAGGGAGTAGATCGGCACCGCCGCCGGCGGCTTGCCCTGCACGCCGGTGGCCGACAGGCTGCCGGTCAGGAAGCGGTCCTTGCCCCCGATCGCGGCCATGGTGGAGTCGTCGAACGGCAGCAGCGCGCCGGTGGCCTGCAGCGTGGCCGACCAGGTGTTACCGATGTTCAGCACATCGGGGCCCTGGCCGGACGTGGTCGCCGCGAGGATGCGGTTGAGCAGGTCGGGCCAGCCGATGACCTCGAGCTTGACGGTGATGCCGGTCTGCTGCTTGAACTTGTCCAGCTCCGGCTGGAGAACCTGCTTGTCGTTGTCCAGGCTGGAACCCTGGTTGCTCGCCCAGTAGGTGAGCGTGGTGGATCCTCCACTGTCTGAGCTGCCGCTGTTGCTGCACCCGATGAGCGCGGGCGCGACCAGGAGCGCGGCAGCGGCCAGCAGGCCGATTCTGCGAGGGCTCACGTATGGCCTTCCTTTGTGTCCGGCGGGAACGTCGGTCTTTGGAGATGTCGCGCGAGACAGGCCGCGTGGGCCACCGGACGGCGTGTGGCCGCCGGACGAAGCATGACGGCCGCGCCGGCGAAGGCCCGGCCGTGGCGGCCGGTTGCGGTGCGGTGTGTTGAGCGTTGCGGTCTTTTGGGGTGGTGCGATGACGCGACGGTGCGATGACGCCGACGTGTGGTGACGCGGCGTGTGGTGACGCGGTATCCGGTAACGCGGTGGAGCGTGATGCGGTGGAGCGTGATGCGCGAATGGGCGGCAAATCGATAGCCAACGGACGGCCAGCCATCTAAACTTTGGCATTGAACTATGTTGTGGATTAAACATCCGGGCCAACGCCGCGTCAAGACGTGAGAGCGTTCTCTTGAGAGCCTGGGATGGGCCGGTCCGGCGGCGCCGTCCGCTATCGATTCTCTGCATAGCCGGCCCACGACTGTCCATACCGGCCCTGGCTTGCTACCGAGAACCGCGCGCCTTTCGTTATTCAACCGTGGTCTCGCGGTTACCTTGCCGCCCGACCGCCGGGCCGCCGGCCCGGCTGTGAGAGCGCTCCCCCGACCGCTACCGGTTCGCCACGGGCCGCGGCGTTACCCGGCTACCGGGTGGGCACCCGGCCGCGGGCACAGTCCTCGACGCGCCGCAGCAGGAGTTCGCGCTCCCGGTTGTTGCGGGTCAACGACGCCGCCCGCGCCAGCTCGGTACCGGCCTCGTCCAGCCGCCCCAGGCTCGCCAGCAGATCGCCACGCACGCTCGGTAGCAGGTGGTACTCCTTCAGCGATGGCTCCGCCGCCAGCGCGTCGACCAGTTCGAGGCCGGCCGCGGGCCCGTACGCCATCCCGACCGCCACGGCCCGGTTCAGCTCCACCACCGGTGACGGTACGAGCTCGGACAGCTCCCGGTACAGCTCCGCGATCCGGGGCCAGTCGGTCTGCTCGGCGGTACGCGCCCGCGCGTGGCACGCGGCGATCGCGGCCTGCAGCACGTACCGGCCGCGCGCGTCCCCGATCGCCTCGGCACGCTCCAGCGCGGCCAGGCCGCGGCGGATGAGCAGCTGGTCCCAGGCCCCCCGGTCCTGGTCCAGCAGCAGCACCGGCTCGCCCGACGGCCCGACCCTCGCCCGCAGTCGGGACGCCTGGATCTCCATGAGCGCCACCAGTCCGTGTACCTCGGGCTCCCGCGGCGTCAGCTCGGCCAGCACCCGACCGAGCCGCATGGCCTCCTCGCACAGTGCGGGTCGCACCCAGTCGTCCCCCGCCGTCGCCGAGTACCCCTCGTTGAAGATGAGGTACAGCACCTCGAGCACCGAGGACAGACGGGCGGCCCGCTCGTCGCCGCCGGGTACCTCGAAGGGCACCCGCTTGTCGGCCAGCGTCCGCTTGGCCCGCACGATGCGCTGGGCGACGGTGGGCTCCGGGATGAGGAACGCCCGCGCGATCTCCGGGGTGGTCAGGCCACCGAGCAGCCGCAGGGTCAGCGCCACCCGTGCCTCGGTGGACAGCACGGGATGGCACGCGATGAACATGAGGCGCAGGAGATCGTCGCCGACCTCGGCGCCGTCGACCGCGGCGTCGAAGTCGGCGACGCCCGTCCCGCGCTCGATCTCGAGTTCGCGCCCCAACTGCTCGTGCTTGCGCTCCAGCACCTTCTCGCGGCGGATGGCGTCGATCGCCCGCCGCTTCGCCACGGACATCAGCCAGGCGCCGGGATTGTCCGGGACTCCGGAGGAGGGCCACTGCTCCAGCGCGGCGACCAGCGCGTCCTGGGCGAGGTCCTCGGCGAGGCCGACATCGCGGACCAGCCTCACGAGTCCGGCGATGAGCCTGGCGGACTCGATCCGCCAGACCGCGTCGATGGTGCGGTGCGTTGGGGTAGCCGTCACAGCCCGACTAAAGCACTGACGGGCCCCGGTCCGCACGGCGGACGCGCCGCGCGGGGCGGACCAGGCGCCGATCGGCCCAGCGCCGGCGGGTACCGACCGGTCCACGGGGGCGCAAATCGCCCACCGGCCGGTCCCGTCGCCGTCGCCTCGCCGCCCCGACGGCAATGCGTCGAGCCACCCTGCTCCATAGGGATAGAGATAGGAGGAGGCAGAGAACAGCACCGCCTACTGCTGGCGCTCCGACACCCGCGCGCGCAGGCGCTCCTCGGCGTCCCGCAGTTCGGGGGTGAGGTTCGCGCCGAAGTCGTCGGCCTCGAACACCTGACGGATCTCGACCTCGGCGCCGCCGCCGAGCGGGCAGCGCTTGACCCACTCGATGGCCTCCTCCTTCGACCCCACCTGGATCAGCCAGAAGCCCGCGATCAGCTCCTTCGCCTCCGTGAACGGCCCGTCGATCACGGTGATTCCGGTGTCGGCGAACTGGACCCGCGCGCCCTTCGCACTCGACTGCAGCCCCTCGCCGGCCAGCATCACGCCGGCCTTGACCAGCTCCTCGTTATACCTGCCCATCGCGGCGAGCGTGCCCTCGTCCGGCAGCACGCCGGCCTCGGACTCCTCGTTGGCCTTCAGAATGACCATGAAACGCATGGCTGTACTCCTCGGGTTGGGGCCGGTGAGGTATCCCTCCCGACCGCTGACCGGCCAGGTGCCGGTCTCGTCAACGCGTCGAACGGTGGGGCCGGGATTCGACACAGTCGCCAAGATTTTTCCGGCGGGCCCGCCGGCGACGGGCGCCTAAGGCCCCGAACCGCGCACCGCATCGATCTTCTCCGCGGGATCGCATCGATCCACGCCGCTACGTTGACGCAGGGGTAGCGGCTCTGTAATCTCTAGCCAAAGTAGTGCAAGATTTTTGCACTCATCCCTTCAGTTCTCCATGAAATAGCGCAACTTCCGGCAAGGACGCACCCGCTCGGTGTCCGTGCACCCGCTCCGCCATTCCCGGAGAGGCCCACGTGATGTCGATTTTCGCTGTGCACGGCCGGTCACCACCCCGGCGGCTCCGCCGATCCTCGCCCGCTCCCGGCGAGGCACACCGGCTCGCCGTGCCCCGGCGATGCGAGCACCCGACCTCCGGGTCCGCCTCGCGCGTCCGCGCTCGAAGCGCCCCTCTCCACGAAGAAACGGCGCCCACCTGCGGTGCGGCGCCGATGTCCGTCCCTGCCGTTCCCACGAGGAGATAGAGGAACGCGATGAGAAAGAAGCACGTCACGCTGCGGATCGCCGCCGCGGCACTGGCCGGGCTCCTGGTGTCCGCGCTGCCGGTGCTCGGGGTGTCCCCGGCCTCCGCCGCCGGCCCCAACCTGGCGTCGGGCAAGACCGCCACGTCCAGCAGTTCCACCAGCCCGTACACGGCGAACAATCTCAACGACGGCAACCAGTCCAGCTACTGGGAGAGCAACAACAACGCGTTCCCCCAGTGGGCGCAGATCGACCTGGGCGCCAGCACCAGCGTCAACCAGGTGGTCCTGAAGCTGCCCAGCGGCTGGGGCGCCCGCACCGAGACCCTGTCCGTCCAGGGCAGCACGGACGGCGGCAGCTTCTCCACGATCGTGGCCTCCGCCGGCTACAACTTCGACGGATCGAGCAACACCGTCACCATCAACTTCGGCGCGGCCAACGCCCGGTACGTGCGGGTGAACATCACCGCCAACACCGGCTGGCCGGCCGGCCAGCTCTCCGAGTTCGAGATCTACGGCTCGTCCACCACGTCCTCCGCCAACCTGGCGCTGGGCAAGACGATGAGTTCGAGCGGCGTGTCACAGACGTACGTCGCGTCCAACGCCAACGACGGCAACGCCTCGAGCTACTGGGAGAGCGCCAACAACGCGTTTCCGCAGTGGCTGCAGGTCGACCTCGGCTCCTCGTTGAGCGTGAACAAGGTGGTGCTGAAGCTGCCGCCGTCCAGCGACTGGGCCACCCGCACCGAGGCCCTGGCGGTGCAGGGCAGCACCACCGGCTCCAACTTCAGCGACATCGTGGCCTCCGCCGGGTACGTCTTCAACCCGTCCACGGGTAACACGATCACCATCAACTTCACCGCGGCCACCACCCGGTACCTGCGGCTGAACATCACCGCCAACACCGGCTGGCCGGCCGGCCAGCTCTCCGAGTTCGAGGCGTACGGCCCGACCGGCGGTGACACCCAGGCGCCGACCGCTCCCAGCAACCTCGCCTACACCGAGCCCGCCACCGGCCAGATCAGGCTCACCTGGAACTCCTCCAGCGACAACGTGGGCGTCACCGGGTACGACATCTACGCCAACAACATGCTGCTGACCACCGTGCCGTCCAGCGCGCTCACCTACACCGACACCGAGCCGCAGACCTCCACGGTGACCTACTTCGTGCGGGCGCACGACGCCGCCGGCAACCAGTCGGGCAACAGCAACAGCGTGACGCGCACCGGGCAGAGCGGCGGGGACACCCAGGCGCCCACCGCGCCGAGCAACCTGGCCTACACCCAGCCGGGCTCGGGGCAGATCAGACTGACCTGGGGCGCGTCCAACGACAACGTCGGCGTCACCGGATACGACGTGTACCGCAACGGCTCGCAGGTCACCACCGTGAGCGGCTCGACGCTGACGTACACCGACAGCCAGCCGGACACGGCAACGGTCTCGTACTACGTCAAGGCGCACGACGCGGCCGGCAACTCCTCGGTGGCCAGCAACACCGTGACGCGCACCGGCAGCGGCGGTGGCGGCGGCTCCAACCTGGCGGTGGGCAAGCCCATCACCGGCACCGCCAACACGTACATCTTCGTGCCCGCCAACGCCAACGACAACGACCTCACCACGTACTTCGAGGGCTCCAGCTACCCGAGCCAGCTGACCGTCAAGCTCGGCGCCAACGCCGACGTCAACACGGTCGTGGTCAAGCTGAACCCCGATCCGGCCTGGGGCACCCGCACCCAGACCATCCAGGTGCTCGGCCGGGAACAGAACGCCACCACCTTCGCCACCCTGTCGGCCGCGCAGAGCTACACGTTCAACCCGGCGAGCGGCAACTCGGTGAGCATCCCGGTCAGCGGCCGGGTGGCCGACGTCGAGCTGTCCATCACCAGCAACAGCGGCGCGCCCGGCGGGCAGGTCGCCGAGTTCCAGGTCATCGGCACCCCCGCGCCCAACCCGGATCTGGTGGTCACCGGCTCGTCGTGGACCCCGACCTCCCCGGTCGAGACCGACTCCATCACCGCGTCGGCCACCGTAAAGAACAACGGCACGGCCTCCGCCGGTGCCACGAACGTGAACTTCTACCTGGGTACCACGAAGGTCGGTACCGCCTCGGTCGGCGCGCTGGCCGCCGGCGCGTCCACCACGGTGTCGGCCAACATCGGCACCCAGACCGCCGGCACGTACCAGCTGACCGCGAAGGTCGACGAGTCCAACACGGTCGTCGAGCTGAACGACGGCAACAACAGCTACACCAACCCGAGCAACCTGGTGGTCGCCCCGGTCCAGAGTTCCGACCTGGTCGGCACGGTCGCCTGGACGCCGGGCAACCCGGCGGCGGGCAACACCGTGACGTTCACGGTGACGGTGAAGAACCAGGGCACCGTCGCCACCGCCAGCGGCTCGCACACCGTGACGCTGACCGTGGTCGATACCTCCAACAACGGCACGGTCAAGACGCTGTCCGGCTCGTTCAGCGGTGCCCTGGCCGCGGGTGCGAGCACCACGGTGAACCTGGGCTCGTGGACCGCGGTCAACGGCAGGTACAACGTGCACGTGGTGCTCGCCGCCGACACCAACGAGTTGTCCATCAAGCAGGGCAACAACACCAGCGACACGGCGTTGTTCGTGGGCCAGGGCGCGAACATGCCCTACGACACCTACGAGGCGGAGGCCGGCACGGTCGGCGGCGGCGCCACGGTCGTCGGTCCGAACCGGACCATCGGCGACATCGCGGGCGAGGCGTCCGGCCGCAAGGCGGTGACGCTGAACTCGACGGGCTCGTTCGTGCAGTGGACGTCCCGCCAGGCCACGAACACCATAGTGGTGCGGTTCTCGATCCCGGACTCGGCCGGCGGCGGCGGCATCACCTCGTCGCTCGACCTGTACGTCAACGGCACCCTGGTGCAGCCGCTGAGCCTCAGCTCGCACTTCGCGTGGCTGTACGGCGCGGAGACGGGGCCCGGCAACTCACCGAGCGCCAGCAGCCCGCGGCACATCTACGACGAGGCGCATTTCCTGCTCCCGTCGTCGTACGCGGCCGGCAGCACCATCAAGCTCCAGAAGGACGCCTCGAACACGTCCCAGTACGCGATCGACTTCATCGACCTGGAGCAGACCGCGCCGGTGGCGAACCCCGACCCGGCGCACTACGCGGTGCCGGCCGGCTTCACCGGGCAGGACGTCCAGAACGCGCTGGACAAGGTGCGGATGGACACCACCGGCACGTGGACCGGCGTGTACCTGCCGACCGGGCAGTACTCGCTGACGCAGAGCCTGCAGGTGTACCAGAAGCCGGTCAAGGTGGTCGGCGCCGGCGTCTGGTACGCGCAGTTCAACTCGCCGTCCACCCAGGAGGACTCCGACCTCGACTGGTCCCTCCAGAGCGGGGCGAGCGGCTCCTCGTTCAGCGGATTCGCCTGGTTCGGCAACTACGACCAGCGCGTCGACGGTCCGGGCCACACGTTCGACCTGCGCAACCTGTCGAACATCACCATCGACAACGTGTGGATCGAGCACCAGGTGGTCGGCGTCTGGGGTGCCGCCGCGGTGATGAACTCGACCTTCACCAACATGCGGATCCGGGACACCTACGCCGACGGCATCAACCTCACCAACGGCAGCCAGGGCAACCTGATCAGCAACGACCAGGCCCGGTCCACCGGTGACGACAGCTTCGCGCTGTTCGCCGCCCAGGACCAGAACGGCGGCAACCTGACGGGCAACACGATCCAGAACGTGACCGCCCTGACGCCGTGGCGGGCCGCCGGGGTCGCCATCTACGGCGGCTTCAACAACACCATCCAGAACTTCTACGTCGCGGACACCCTGTGCTACTCGGGTCTGACCATCAGCTCGCTGAACTTCGGTTACCCCTTCGAGGGCTTCGGGTCCAGCCCGCCGACCACCATCCAGAACTTCACGCTGGCCCGCGACGGCGGCCACTTCTGGGGTGATCAGGTGTTCGGGGCGATCTGGGTGTTCTCGGCCACCCAACCGTTCCAGGGCATCCGGGTCAACAACGCGAACATCACGGATCCCACCTACTCCGGCATCATGTTCCAGACGGACTACGTCGGGAACTCCCCGCAGTTCTCGGTGACGGACACCATCTTCACCAACACCACGATCACCGGCGCGCAGCCCAGCGGGGACAAGTACAGCGCCAAGTCCGGGTACGGCATCTGGGCCAACCCGCTGCCCGAGCCCGGTCAGGGCCCGGCGGTCGGCTCGGTGACGTTCAACCACCTGGTGGAGAGCAACAACGCCGTCAACATCCAGAACACCACCAGCACCTTCACCATCACCGTGAACCCGTAGCCTCCACTCGATCCGTCCCACCGGTGCCGCCGGGAGGTCTCCGACCTCCCGGCGGCACTCCAGTTCGGGACGGCGCCGAGGCCCGTACATCCGCGAGTTCCCGCCTCGCGGCGACCGGACGGACGTGAGGCAGCGGGGTGGGTGCAGGCCTCAGTCGGTCGCGGCGGGCCGGGGGCGCAGGCCGTCGATCACGTAGTCCAGCAGCCGTTCCCCGTCGTCGGGGGCCGATTCGCAGGCCATCGCCACCCCGTGCACCAGCCGCAGCACGTCGGGCGCCTCGACGCCGGCCCGGATGACGCCGGCCGCCTTGGCCGGTTCCAGCAGCCGGATCAGCGAGCCGCGCATGAGATTCCGGCAGTAGTTCATGGCCGGCGCCTCCAGGCCCATGATGGCCTTGACCGCCGCGCTGAAACCCCGCCGGTGCTTCACGTAGTCCAGTTGGAGCCGCAGCCAGGCCGTCAGGGCCTCTTCCGGCGGCAGGCTCTCGGCCAGCTTGTCGGCCTGCGCGGACAGCGTCTCCAGGTCGTCCTGGTACACCCCGACCAGCAGTGACTCCCGGGTCGGGAAGTGCCGGTACAGCGTGCCCGGGCCCACCGCGGCGCGCTTGGCGATGTCGTCCAGCGGGGCCTCGGGGCCGTGCTCGATGAACACCTCACGGGCCGCGACGATGAGTCGGCCGTGGTTGCGCCGGGCATCGGCCCGCATCGGCTTCTCCACCGGAAGCGACACCCCGGACGGTACCGGGCGATTGTCCGCCGTCACGGCCGCACCCTCCCTCGCCACGCGACCCTCCGCCCGAACTAAGCGGAGAATGTCTCCGTATAGACTTGCGAACCGGAGAACCTGTCCGTATCGTAGCTCAGGAGGGAAGCGGAGAGTTTCTCCGTTTGTCGGGGTAATCCTCAGGAGTGAGCCTTGTCACAACAAACCTTGTCCACATCCACGTCCACGATCCAACGTACCGAGGCACCACCGCACCGGCGAGGGCTCGCCCTGGCGATCATCGTCACCTGCCAGCTCATGCTCATCCTGGACGCGACCGTGATGAACGTGGCGCTGCCCCGGATCCAGGTCGGCCTGCACTTCTCGTCCACCAGCCTGGCCTGGGTGATGAGCTCCTACACGCTGGCCTACGGCGGCCTGCTGCTGCTCGGCGGGCGGGCCGGCGACATCCTGGGCCGCCGGCGCATGTTCGTGCTCGGCATCGCACTGTTCACCGTCGCGTCGCTGGCGGGCGGCTTCGCCACCTCGTCCGCGTGGCTGCTGGCCGCCCGGGTCGCGCAGGGCGTCGGCGCCGCGGCCGCCGGCCCGAGCACCATCGCGCTGATCGCCACCACCTTCACCGAGCCGCGCGAGCGGATCAAGGCGCTGGCCCTGCTGTCCGGCGTGGCCAGCGGCGGATTCGCCGTCGGCCTGGTGCTCGGCGGCGTGCTCACCGAGATCGCCTCCTGGCGCTGGGTGCTGTTCATCAACGTGCCGTTCGGCCTGGCGGCGGTGCTGCTCGCACCGCGCTACGTGCGCGAGCCGCAGCGCCACCCGGCCCGGGTGGACCTGCCCGGCGCGGTCACCGGCACCGGCGCCATCGCCGCCCTGGTGTACTCGTTCATCAACGCCGCGTCGGCCGGCTGGTCCAGCAACCAGACCCGGCTCACCCTCGCGGCCGGGGTGCTCCTGCTGATCGCCTTCCTGGTGATCGAGCTGCGCACCAAGGCGCCGATCATGCCGCTGCGGCTGTTCGCCGACCGCAACCGCGCCGCCGCGTACGTGAACTTCCTGCTCGGACCGGCCGCGATGATGAGCATGTTCTTCTTCCTGACCCAGTTCCTGCAGGAGGTGCGCGGCTTCAGCGCGCTGTCCACCGGGTTCGCCTTCCTGCCGATGGCCGCGGGCATGTTCGGAATGACCCGGCTCGTTCCGCGGCTGCTGCCGCGGTTCGGTCCCAAGCCGCTCGCGGTGACCGGCGCGCTCGTGATGATCGCCGGGCTGGTCTGGCTCACCCAGATCTCGGTCAACAGCGGCTACACCGACGCGATACTCGGCCCGATGGTGCTGCTGGGGCTGGGTGGCGGCCTGAGCTTCAGCCCGCTCACCCCGGTCGTCATGGCCGGCGTCGAGCCCAAGGACGCGGGTGCGGCCGGCGGCGTGCTGCAGACCATGCAGCAGACCGGCACCTCGCTCGGGCTGGCCGTCCTCGTGACGGTGTTCGGCACCGCGTCCCGGCACGCCGCCGTGAACGCGCCCGCCGGGGCCGCCGGAGCCGCGCACATCCTGGTGTCCGGCATGGACGCCGCGTTCACCGTGGGCACCTTCATCGCGGTCGCCGCGTTCCTGGTGGCGCTCACCTTCCGCCACACCAACCTGGGGACGGGCCACCCGGCGCCGGGACAGGCACGGCACGCGGGTCCGGCCCCGCGCGAGAGCGACGAGATCGCCGAGCCGGTGGTCCTGCTGGACTGAGCGGTACGAGGGATACAGGGACGGCGGTCGGTGTTACCGGCCGCCGTCCCTCGTGCTGACGAGCCCCTTCTTCCGGACGGAGCGCGCCGAGGTCGCGCTCTCGACCAGCTCGGCCACGGCCGGAGAGGTGGGCGAGGCGTCCGAGGCGACGGCGGACACGGCCTCCAGGGCCCCGGCATCCAGGGACTCGGCGGCGGTCCCGGCCACGGACGACCCGGCCACGGATGCGGGGACGGAGGCCGGCTCCGGTGCGGGCAGGCCCGCGCCGCGCCGCCACCACGGTGTCTCGACGAAGCCCCGGCGCACCACCAGCAGCACCACGTTCGCGGTCCACTCCAACACGCCGTCGAGCCGGCCGAGCGTGCCGTTGGTGAACTCGAAGACGTCCTGGGTGGTGGGCAGGATCAGCTCGCACAGCAGCGCGCTGTGGCTGAGCATGGCGGCGACGTAACGCACGCCCCGGTACGTGGCGAGCTGGCGCGCGACCGTGTCCAGCAGCGCCGGCGCCACGGAGATGTTCAGGAAGATCTCGGAGCCGAAGCCCAGCGCCGCCGACGGGACCAGGGTCACCAGGTGGATGCAGCCCCGGCCCTGCAGCGTCTCGAACCGCCGCCGCACGGTGCTCTCGTTCACGCCCAGCGCGGTGGCCAGGCTGCGGAAGCTGGCCCGCCCGTCCTCCGCCATCAGGGCAATGATCTTGTGGTCGGCGGGGTCGAAGTGGCTCTGGTCGCAGCGGTGCAGCTCGACGCCGCGGGTCCGCACGGCACCGGTGTCGAGCTGCTGGCTCCAGTCGTGCGCCATCTTGTACACGTTCAGGGTGAGGTCGGTGTCGCAGCGCAGCACGCCGTCGATCGCCTGGACCTCGTTGACGATCCGGGAGTGCAGCGAGTCGGTGCGCCGCACGTTGAGCTCGGCGAGGATGTCGTACGCCCCGGTGACCAGGCCCAGGAAGCGCACGTCGGTACGCAGTGACAGCGCGCCGAGCACCCGCATCTGGGTGCCCGGCGCGCAGGTGATCCTGAGCATGAAAAGGTCGGACTCGCCGTCGTGGTTGATGTCGGGCATCACCGCTACCCGTACCACGCCGTCGCGAAGGAGCTGCTGGCCCCGGCGGGCCACGGTGGCCACCGAGGTGCCACACTGCTCCGCTATCTCGGTCCAACTGGCGCGGCCGTTCGCCTGCAAGGCGATGACGATCCGGCGATCCAGCTCGTCGAGATGGTCAGCGCCCTCCATCGGCTCCCACTTCACGCAGGAAGTCGCGCACCACCTTCCGCCACAGCTGCGCTTCTTCGATCTGCGGTGAGTGCCCGGACTTCTCGAATACGACAAGTCTAGCGTCCGGGATCAGCGACACAATCACCTCACTGGACGCAACCGGCGTGATCCAGTCGCCACGGCCGACGGTGACGAGGGTCGGGCAGGTGATCTTGTGCAGCTGGTCCTTGATGTCGTACGCCGGCATGTTGACCGAGAACGCGTAGTTGTGCGTCTGGTACCGGTACGGGGTCGCCTCGACCCGCGCCGCGACCTTGGCCGGGTCGTACACGTGATCGTAGAGCGGCAGGATCTCCGCCCAGCAGTCGCGCAGATCGGCGTCGTCGCGCACGGTTCCGGTGTTGATCCGCGCCAGCTTCTCCAGGTCGATCTTCACCCGGGTGGAGGTCTCGGCGTTGTGCTGGGCCGCCTTCTCGTTCTCGTGGTCGGCGGAGGTGTCCCGCAGCACGATCGCGGTGACCCGCTCCGGGTGCCGGATCGCGTACTCCATCGAGATGAAGCCGCCGTACGAGCCGCCGGCCATCACGAACCGCTCGACGCCCGCCCACTCGCGCAGCGCGTCCACGTCCGCGACCCACTGCTCGTGGCTGAACGGCGGTTGGCCCTCGCTGACGCCCGAGCCCCGCGCGTCGAAGGTGATGACGCGGAAGGTGTCCGCGAACGGAGAGAAGGTCGCCTTGGTCTCGGCGCTCGACCCGAGGCCGGGCGCGCCGTGATGCGCGATCATGACCGGAGCGTCGTCCGGACCGAAGACCTCGACCTCGAGTTCATTGCCGTTGATGCTCAGCCGCACCGGGAGTGTCCTTTCTCGACAATGGTTTCGCTAGACCGGAATGACGACGTCGTCCAGACCCCGGGGGTACGCGGTGAAGGGCCGCGCGCCGTCCTCGGTGATCAGCATCGAGTCCGAGATCCGGTACCCGCCGTGCTCCGGCACGTAGATGCCGGGTTCGTTGGAGACGATCATGCCGGTCTCGAGCACCGTGCCGTCGCCATCCTCCAGCCACGGCGGTTCGTGCATGCCCAGCCCGATGCCGTGGCCCTGCCGGTGGCGCAGGAAGCCGCCCAGCCCGTGGCCCCGGATCACGTCCAGGCACGCCTTGTTGACGTCGGCGCAGCGCACTCCGGGCCGCAGCGCCTCGGTGCCGGTCTGCTGCGCCTGGCGCACCGCCTCGTAGTACCGGCGCTGCTCGGCGGTCGGCTCGCCCAGGATGAACGTGCGCTCCCCCTCGACGAACCGGCCGCCCACCGCGCAGCCCAGCGAGAGCATGAACGGCTCGCCCGGCCGCAGCCGGTACCCCGACGGCAGGCCGTGCGGGTGGGCGCTGTTGGCGCCGGCATACACGAGACCGCCGGCCAGCGGCGAGACCACCACGACGTCGGTGTGCTCGGCGTACATGGTGCGGGAACCGACCGAGCCGACGTGCCCGGCCAGCTCGGCCTCGCTGGGCAGCTCTCCCCCGGCCGCCAGCGCGTCCTCGATGAGGGCGCGGCCGGCGGTCAGCATGAGATCGGTGATCCTGGCCGCCTCGGCGTGCAGGGCCACCTCCTCCGGCCGCTTGACCAGCCGGGCCCGGGTCACCAGGTCGGTGAGGACCAGCTCGGCCCGGGGGAAGGCCCGGGTGACCTCGGCGAGCCGGGCCACGCTCATGCTGCCCGCGTACCCGACCCGGCCGGTCACCGCGCCGAAGTGCTCGAACGGCGGCCGTACGCCCGGGAACTCCGGGTACGACACGAGCGTCGCGGCGGTGTGCTGCCACTCCGCGTGCTCCCGCTCGAGCTCCGGCAGCAGCAGCGTCGCCGTGCCGTCCACGCCCAGCAGCAGCGCGACGGGCCGCTCGCCGGGGTGGTGGAAGAAGCCGGTCAGGTACGCCACGTCCGACGCGTCGTCGGCGAGTAGCGCGTCCAGTCCGGCCTCGGCCATGGCGGCCCGCAGGCCGTCCTGCACCGAGCCGTAGAACTCGACCGGCAACCGTTGACTCTGCTGCCGCTCCTGCGCGGTCTGCGCCATGGGCTAGTCCTCCCGGGTACGGGGATTGCGGGCGTCGTTGTAGGTGATGGAGATGAGCGTCGCGGCGACCACCAGCAGGAGCATGGCCAGCGACGGGAACAGCGTGGTCCACCAGGCACTGGACATCGCGCCGGACTGCTCGGCCTCGAACAGGATCCGGCCCCACGACCAGTTGGTGACCCCACCCAGGCCGAGGAAGGCCAGGCTGGCCGCGGTGAGCACGGCCCGGGACGAGGTCAGCGCCACCGACACCACGACCACCGGCGCCACGGCCGGCAGCAGGTGCTTACGGATGATCCAGGTGGACGACCCACCGGTGAGCCTGGCCGCGTCCATGTACGGCAGCCGTACCGCCGAGAGCGCCTGGGAGCGCACCACCCGGGCCACCTCGGGCCAGGAGAAGAACGCGATGATCAGGATCTCGGTGAGCACGCTGGTACCGGCCAACGCGGTGACCAGAATCATCAGCGGCAGCACCGGCAGCGACAGGCACAGGTCCACGATCGTGCCGATGATGCTGTCCGCCTTGGGGAAGTAGGCCCCCAGCATGGCCACCAGCACACCGATGACGATCGCCAGCGCCGAGGCCGCCGCGGCGACCAGCACGCTGATCCGGGTGCCCCAGACCACCTCGGCGAAGATGTCCCGGCCGAGGTTGTCGGTGCCGAAGATATGCGCACCGCTGGGCGCCTGGAGCACCGCGCCGCCGTACCCCGAGGGGGAGGCCACGATCAGCGGCGCGAAGATGGCGACCAGCACGATGAGGACCAGCACGACCAGGGACCCCATGCCCAGCGGGTTACGCCGGAACGCGCCCCAGGTCGCCCGTGCCGCGGTCGGCGACTCGGTGCTGACCGAGTCGAGCACCGGAGCGGTGCTGCTCATGCCTTTCCCTCCTTCCTCATACCGTGCCCGCTCATACCGTGCGCACCCGTGGGTCAAGCACGCCGTACGCCAGGTCGGTGAGCATGTTCACCACCACCACGGTCGCGGCCAGCAGCACGAAGGCCCCTTGCAGCACCGGGTAGTCGAGTTGCGTGACCGCCTCGTAGATGCCGCGCCCGACGCCCGGGTAGGCGAACACCGTCTCGGTGAGCACCGCGCCACCGACCAGGTAGCCCAGGTTCAGACCGATCAGCGTGGTGGTCGGCAGCAGCGCGTTGCGCAGTGCGTGCTTCCACACCACCTTGCTGCGGGGCAGGCCCTTGGCGTTGGCCAGGACGGTGTAGTCCTCACCGAGCGAGTCGATCAGCGTGGCGCGCAGGGTCAGCACGTACGAACCCAGTTGCACCAGCATCAGGCTCACGCCGGGCAGCACCAGGTGCGCGATGATCGAGCCGTACCAGGCAGCGCCGTACACCCCGGGGGTGTAGGCGCCGCCGATCGGCAGCCAGTGCAGCTGCAGCCCGAACACGAACAACAGGAAGATGCCCACGGTGGGGACGAACAACGACTGCACACCGACGCCGAAGACCTGAATGAACCGGTCGAGCACCTTGTGCGGGCGAGTCGCCGCCAGCACCCCCAGGGGGATGCCGACGGCGATCGTCAACAACAGCGAGGATCCGGTCAACAGCAGCGTCCAGGGCAGCCGCGCCAACAGCACGGAGCTGACCGGGACCTGTTGCGTAAACGAGACGCCCAGGTTGCCGTGCAGCAGCTGCCACAGGTACTTGCCGTACTGGGTCAGCAGCGGCTGGTCCAGCCCGTACTGGTGCAGCAGGATGTTGCGCGCCTGCACCGTCATGTTCGGACTGGCGACCGCCAATGCGGGGTTGCCTGGTAGCAGGCGGAGCAGAAGGAACGTGACCGTACTGGCGAACCAGAGGGTCAGGATCGCCCTGCCCAGCCTGCGTACCGCGAATCTGACGACCGGAGGCATTTGCTCAGCCGGTCTTCTTCACGTTGGCCAACGACTGCGGGTCGAGCAGCGAGAGCAACTCGCTGGGCTTGACCGTGAACCCGGTCCACTTGTCGCTGTACGCGAAGTACAGGTTCTGCATGTACATCACGTCGTCGTAGACGTCGTTGTGGACGGTCGTCGCGGCCTGCGTGATCAGCTGCTTCTGCGTGGACTGGTCGGTGGTGGACTGGGCCTGCTTGATGAGCGAGCTCAGCGCCGGGTCGTTGACCAGCGAGTAGTTGATCGCGCCGCCGGGCAGGTAGGTCAGCGACATGTTCGTCGTCGGGTCGTCCATGATGGCGAAGTTCCCGAGGTAGATGTCGTAGTTACCCGACGCGGTGTTGGCCAGGTACGTGTTGCGCTCCTGACCCTCCAGGTTGATGGTGATCCCGGCCTTGGCCTCATCGTCCTTGATGATGGTCGCCGCCTGCGAGGACACCGGGTCCTCCAGCGAGTAGATGAGGTTGAGCTTCAGGTTCGAGACACCGGCCTGCGCCAGCAGCTGCTTGGCCTTGGTGGGGTCGTAGGTGTACTCCTTCAGCGAAGGATCGACCCAGTCCTTGAGCACCGGCGGGATCGGCGACGAGCCCGTGGTCACCGCCTGGCCCTGCAGCACGACCGACCGGATGGCGTTGTAGTCCACGCTGTCGGCCAGCGCCTGACGCACCTGGAGGTTGTCCAGCGGCTTCTTGGTCATGTTGAAGGCCATGTGCTCGTAGCCGAGGCCCGGCGCCTCCTGCACCTTGATGCCCGCGGAGGTCTGCAGAGACTTCACCTGGGCCGGCGGCAGCGAGTTGCCGATGAGGTCCACATCGCCGTTCTTCAGCGCCAGGATCTCGCTGTTGATGTCCGGGTAGACCCGGTACACGATCTTCTGAAGCGTCGGGGTGTTGTTCGGCGCGAACGGGTACGGGGTGACCCGGTCGAGGGTGTAGCTCTGCCCCTTGACGGCGCTGACCAACTTGTACGGTCCGGCGCTGACCCAGTCGCTGTTGTTCGGGAAGGTCGCCACGCTGCCGTGCGGCTGGAAGACGTGCTGCGGCACGACGTTCATCCAGAACCCGACCTCGGGAATGACGGTCGAGTCCGGACGGGTCAGGTGCAGCTCCACCCGGGTCGAGCTGGTCGCCGTGGCGCCGCTGACGTTGGACATCTGGCCGTACGTGGTGTTTCCGGCCGGCTTGTCCTTGAGGATGGCGTTGATCGTGTACGCGACGTCGGCGGCGGTGACCGGCTGGCCGTCGCTCCACTTCATGTCGTCGCGGATGTCGTAGTACCCGGTGGTCGGGTTGCTGTACCCGTAGTCCTTCGCCAGGTACGGCTGCTTGTTGCCGTTGGCGTCGATGGTCAGCAGCCGCGGGTACATCAGGTCGGTGATCCAGTCGTCAGTACGGCTGTTACCGATCAGGGGGTTGAAGTTGACCACGTCCGTGGTTGTCGCGATGGTCAGCGTGTCGCTGCTGCTGCCACCGCCGCCGCCCGAACTGGACGGCGGCGCGGGGCTGCAGGCGGCCACCGTGGCCGCCGCCGCGATGGCGGCGACCACGGTCAAGGGGATGCGTGCCCGCATTTAGACCCAAACCTCCTCTAGGACGCGGATGATGTTGCCGCCCACGACCTTGCGGATCTCGTCGTCCGAGTAGTCGTGGCTGACCAGCCATCCGATGATGTTGTAGAAGCACTCCGCCGGGTTCTCCAGGCCGTCCACGTACTTCACCCGCGGGTGGTCGACGTGGCCGTGGGCCTGGGAGATGGACAGGTTGCCGGAGAACGCGTCGTGCAGGCCAACGTGGTCACCGAACAGGGTGTCCGGGCCGAAGGCGATGTGGTCGATGCCGATGATGTCCACCAGGTGCGTGAAGTGGTCCATCACGGACTCGATGGAGTGGTTCGGGTGCGCCTCGGACAGCGTGGTGTGCGGCGCGGCCTCGAGGCCGAGGACACCACCGCGGTCAGCGGCCGCCTTGATGAGCGCGTCGGGCTTCATCCGGTTGGTCGGCCATACCTCGCGGGAGCCGCAGTGCGTGATGAAGACCGGCTTCTTCGAGTAGTTGATGACGTCGAGCGCGGTGCGGTCGCCGGAGTGCGAGATGTCGATGGCGAAACCGAGCTTGTTCATCCGCTCGACGGCCTTCTCACCGAAGTAGGTCAGGCCGCCGTCGCCGCGCTCCTTCAGGCCGCTGCCGAGGTAGTTGGCCTCGGAGTAGGCGATGCCGATCTGGCGCACGCCGAAGCCGTACAGCACGTCGAGCCGGTCGACCTCGTTCTCGATCGGGGTGGCCGCCTCCAGCGCGAAGACGTGGGCCAGCCGGCCGGTCTCGTGGGCGTGCCGGATGTCGGCAACCGTCTCGGCCTTGACCACGAAGTCCTGGTGGGCGAGGTCGGCCATGCGTACACCGAGGTCGAACAGGACATCCTGGTACTTCCAGCCAGCATCGCTGGAGATGCAGCACGTACCGTCCATGCCGTTGTCAAACACCGCGGTCATGCCGGAACGGGCGAGCCCCTGGTACCCGGTGGGTTCGCGCCCGGTACGGATGTGCTCGCGAAGGCGGCCCATGTCCTTGGGGAAGACCTGCACGTGGTCGTGCAGTGAGATCACGATCTCGTCGGTCAGGAGCTTCACGACCCGGGAGCGCTGGGTGTCGGAGAGTTCCAGCCCCTGGTACGCCGGCACTCGGCCGATCTGCTGGGCGTACTCGAACTCCTTGAAGTCAACTCCGCGCTCAAGGTAGTCGTACGCCGTGTAGCCCGTGTACCGCTTCGCCGGTTCGAGCATTGGACATTCCCCTTTCATCGTGCCGCAACGTCGCGGCCCCAGCGCTCCGGACTCCGTGCCGCGGGCGACTTCGTCGTCGCCCGGCGACCGGCGGCCCGGGGGCCGGCAAGTCACGTCGGGCGCCCCGGTCACCGGGAGTGCCGGGACGCCGCCGACGCGTCACCGTTGACGCGTTGCATGCAAGGGTTGCAATAATCCGGCGCAGAAGTCAATATCTGAACGAGGAACAGGCGTAACCAGGGGTTAAAGCGCGAACTCTAGGCGCAGAAGTCCTTTTGCGTAACATGGAGGAAATGTCGTGGATCACTCGCCGCCACCGGCGCTCAACGTCCGTGGCCTCTCGGTCACCTTCGGTACCCGGCAAGGTCCCGTACCGGCCGTGGTCGACGTCAACCTCGACGTGGCCCGCGGCGAACTGGTCGCGCTGCTCGGCGAGTCCGGCTCCGGCAAGTCAGTCACCGCTCGCGCGGTGATGGGCCTGTCGACCCGCAACGCGCAGGTGACCGCCGACCAGATCCGGCTCGGCGACACCGACCTGCTCGGGCTGCCGGAGTCCGAGCATCGCAAGCTGCGCGGCGCACGGATGAGCCTGGTCTTCCAGGACGCGCTGTCCGCGCTCAACCCCGTGCTGTCCATCGGCGACCAGCTCGGCGAGCTGTTCCGGACGCACAGCGGCGCGTCCCGGCGGCAGGCCCGCGCCGAGGCGATCGACCTGCTCGGCCAGGTGGGCATCCCCGGACCGGACAAGCGGGTCAACGACTACCCGCACCAGTTCTCGGGCGGCATGCGCCAGCGCATCCTGATCGCGATGGCCATCGCGCTGCGCCCCGAGCTGATCATCGCGGACGAACCCACCACGGCCCTGGACGTCACCGTCCAGGCGCAGATCCTCGAACTGCTCGACAAGCTGCGCCGCGAACTCAACATGGCCGTGTTGCTGATCACCCACGACCTCGGGGTGGTCTCCGAGGTGGCCGACCGGATCATGGTCATGTACGCCGGCCGGATCGTCGAGTCGGGTACCGCCGACGAGCTGCTGGGCCGGCCGGCCCACCCGTACACCCGGGCGCTGCTGCGCTCGGTGCCCCAGGCCGGAATGCGCGGCCAGGACCTCTACGCGATCCCGGGCAGCCCGCCCAGCCCGGCCAACCAGCCCTCCGGCTGCCCCTTCCATCCCCGGTGCGACTGGGCGGTACCGCAGTGCCGGACCGAACGCCCCATCCTGACCACACTGGCCGGCGGTCGCGCCGCGGCCTGCCACCGAACCGAGGAGGTGCTCGATGCCGCCGTCACAGGGTGATCTGGTACTCGACGCCCAGAACCTGCGCAAGACCTTCCGCGGTGGCCGCGGGTCCGGTGGCGGCCGGACCCGCGTCAGCGCGGTAGACGACATCAGCCTGAGCCTGGCCGCGGGCGAGTCGCTCGGCATCGTCGGCGAGTCCGGCTGCGGCAAGACCACGCTGGCCCGCATGCTGGTCGGCCTGGAGCGCCCGGACTCGGGAGCGATCATGGTGCACGGCCGGGACATCGCCCACTCGCGGGGCCGCGACCTGCGGACCCTGCGCCGGCGGGTGCAAATGGTCTTCCAGGACCCGTACACGTCGCTGGACCCCCGGATGAACGTGCTCGAGCTGATCGGCGAGCCGCTGGTGGTGCACCGGATGCTGGGCAGCTCCGCGGCCCGCAAGGACCGGGTCGCCGAGCTGCTCCAGCTGGTCGGGCTCGCGCCCGAGCTGATGAACCGGTACCCGCACCAGTTCTCCGGCGGTCAGCGCCAGCGCATCGGCATCGCCCGCGCGCTCGCCCTCGAACCCGAGGTGCTGGTCTGCGACGAGCCGGTGTCCGCGCTGGACGTCTCGGTGCAGGCCCAGGTGGTCAACCTGCTGCGGGACCTGCAGAAGCGGATGAACATCGCCATGGTGTTCATCGCCCACGACCTGTCGGTGGTGCGGCACGTCGCGGACCGCACGGCGGTGATGTACCTGGGTCGCCTCGCCGAGGTCGGCGAGACCGACACCGTCTACGACCGGCCAGCGCACCCGTACACGCAGGCGCTGCTGTCCGCCTCGCCGGTGGTCGACCGCACCAGCCGGGGACGGATCGCCAACCGCATCCCGCTGGCCGGCGACCCGCCGAGCCCGACCGACCCGCCCACCGGCTGCCGGTTCCACACCCGCTGCCGGCTGTCGCAGGACCTGTGCGCTCGGGAGCAGCCGAAGCTGCTGGCGACCGAGGGCGACCAGGCGCGGGTGGCGGCCTGCCACTTCGCCGGGGAGGCCCTGGCCGACGGCGCCCGCCGCGCCGAACTCGTCTGAGCGCAGCCAGAGCCGATCTGTGGCGGAGGCGAGCACAGACCAGGTCTTGATCGTCTGAGCGCAGCCAGAGCCGATCTGTGGCGGAGGCGAGCACAGACCAGGTCTTGATCGTCTGAGCGCAGTCGGCATTTCCCGCACTCGCGCGACGCTGGGCCCCGGTGAGCCTTTAGCTCGCCGGGGCCCCTTGGCGTTCCCGCCCGAACACGCGCCCCCGCGCACAATGTATTGATGACTCTAGATGCCTAGGGCGGAAGTCCCGTACAGTACGCCGATCCGTGGGGCATCCGGACACCCCGATGCCCCCGTGCCCCCGGCGGCCGACAGGCCGCCCGGCCGGCTACTCGACGGGAGGTCACCGATGCGTCTACCCCGGACCCGCAAGGTGGGCTGTGTGCTGTTCGCGGTCGCCGCCGCGCTCACGTACGCCACCCAGTCCGCCGCGGCGGACCCCGCAACCCAGGCGAGCCAGACCGAGCGACTGTCCATCTACCGGGTCGCGGCACCGTCCGACGCCGCCGCCCAGCGCCTGATCGCGAGCGGATTCGACGTGCTCGAACGGCGCGACGGGGCGGACCTGTTCGTGCTCGGCGACGCGGGCACCGCGGCCCAGCTCCGGGCGGACGGCTTCGCACCGGAATCCGCCCAGCCGCTGGCACCGGCCAACTGGACGACCCCACGCAGCCAGCTCGCGCCCGGCACCATGAGCCCGGCGGCCGTCGTCGACGAGAC
This sequence comes from Rugosimonospora acidiphila, assembly GCF_039543385.1. Classification (NCBI taxonomy): domain Bacteria; kingdom Bacillati; phylum Actinomycetota; class Actinomycetes; order Micromonosporales; family Micromonosporaceae; genus Rugosimonospora; species Rugosimonospora acidiphila. The sequence goes on along the minus strand of NZ_BAABJQ010000010.1, from coordinate 61,518 downwards.
CTACGACGGCGGGTACCACACCCTCAACGCGCAGTACGCGCACCTTGACCTGATCGCGGCCAACCACCCCGACCTGGCCACCGTGGTCGACTACGGCGACTCGTACCTCAAGACCCGCAACGCCTCCGCCGGCCACGACCTCAGGGCCATCTGCCTGACCCACAAGCAGGCCGGCGACTGCGCGCTGAGCCCGAACTCGGCCAAGCCGCGATTCCTGCTGATGACCCAGATCCACGCCCGCGAGATCGTCACCGGCGACATCTCGTGGCGCTTCATCGACCACCTCGCCAACGACTACGCCACCGACTCCTCGGTGGCCGCCCTGCTCAACAGCACCGAGGTGTGGGTGATCCCGGTGGTGAACCCGGACGGGGTCGCCGAGGTCCAGCTGGGCGGCAACCACCCGTACCTGCAGCGCAAGAACGAGCACGGCAGCGGCTGCTCGAACCCGCCGACGGCCAGCAACCAGCTCGGCGTCGACCTCAACCGCAACACCTCGACCCACTGGCACACCACCGGCATCGACACCAGCGCGTGCGGCCAGCAGTACCCGGGCGCCAGCGCCAACAGCGAACCGGAGACCACGGCCATCGAGGCGCTGTTCCGCGAGCTGTTCCCCGACCAGCGAGGCACCGGGGACAGCACCCCGGCGCCGGTGACCACCCGCGGCGCGATGATCACGATGCACTCGGACGCCGGGATGAACCTGTTCCCGTGGGGTTGGAGCACCACGCACACCGGTAACGACGCCAAGCTGCGGGCCATCGCGGCGAAGATGAGCAGCTACAACCATTATCCGTACGGACAGCCTGGACAGATCCTCTACAACGCGTCGGGTACCAGCGACGACTGGGCGTACGGCGAGCTGGGCATCGCCAGCTTCACCATCGAGGTGGACAGCTGCGGCAGCTTCACGCCGGCCTACTCGTGCACCGCGACGGACTACAACAAGAACCTGCCCGCCCTGATGTACGTCGCCGGGATCGCCAAGGCGCCGTACGCCTGATCCCGGGGCCGACCGGGCCGGTGCGGGCTCAGATGATCCGCACCGGCTCGCCGGCCAGGAACGCCTCGATGTCCTCGACCGCGTGAGCGAAGAACGTCTGGTAGGTCTTCCGGGTGACGTAGCCGAGGTGCGGCGTGAGCACCGTGTTCGGCGCGGTGCGCAGCGGGTGGCCGGTGGGCAGCGGCTCGATGTCGAAAACGTCCAGCCCGGCGCCCGCGATCCAGCCCTCGCGCAGCGCGGTGAGCAGGGCCGCCTCGTCAATGATCGGCCCGCGTGACGTGTTGACCACGTACGCGTCCCGGCGCATCGCGCGCAGTTCGGCCTCGCCGATCAGCCCGCGGGTGCGGTCGCTCAGCTTGAGGTGCACCGTCACCACGTCCGAGCCGGCCAGCAGTTCTTCCCTGGTCACCGCGCGGGCGCCCACCTCCTCGGCCCGCTCCGGCCGCAGATTCTGGCTCCAGGCCAGCACCTCCATGCCGAACGCCCGGCCGATGGTGGCCACCTGGCCGCCGAGCCGGCCCAGCCCGATCACGCCGAGCGTGGCGCCGGCCAGGTCTCGCCCCACGGTGGCCTGCCAGCCGCCGGAGTGCACCCGCTGCGACTCCTGAGGAATCTGGCGGAACAGCGCCAGAATCAGCCCCCAGGTCAGCTCGGCGGTACCCGATGCCACGCTGTCGGTGCCGCAGACCGTGACGCCCTGGCGGTGGGCCGCCTCCACGTCGATGGCGGCGTTGGTTCGCCCGGTGGTGACCAGCAGGCGCAGCCGGGGCAGCCGGTCGAGCACGGTGGCGGGAAACGCGGTGCGTTCCCGCATCGCCATCACGATCTCGAAGTCGGACAGCCGCTCGACCAGCACGTCGGGGTCGGCGATGTGCTCGGTGAAGACGGTCACCTCGGTCTGGTCGCCGAGCCGCCGCCAGTCGCCGAACTCGCGCGCCACGTTCTGGTAGTCGTCCAGCACCGCGATCCGAACGGTCATGACTTCGCCCGCCTCTCAGGCCCACCACCTGGCCACCGCTGTGTGATCATGCCATGTCCGGGGGCCCGCGGCGGGCGGGGACGGCGGTGTGGCGGACCACTGGTGCGGCTCACCACCGGTGCGCTGCACTATCGGTGCGGCGGCCGGCGGGGCCGGCGCGACGGGCGGGCCCTACCAGGCCGCGTCGCTGGCCTCGGCGGAGTTCCCGATGAACCGGCCCCGTTCGTCGCCGTGGGCGGCGTGCAGGCCCACCGGCTGACCCCGTACCCAGACGCTGTCGGAGCAGATCGCGTCCCAACCGGCCGGCAGCACCACCTTCCGGCGGAACCAGTTGGCCGGATCGCCCGACTGCAGGTGGATGCCGGTCAGCCCGTACAGGCAGCTGGTGAGGAAGCCACCGAGGTTCGCGGTGAACGGGCCGGCGCGCTGGTGGTCGGGGAACGCCGCCGGGCTGTACTCGGTGGTGATCGTGTACGGGTCGATGATGAACTGCCCGTACCCCTTCTCGAACAGGTCCAGCGAGGCTTCCCGGTCGCCGAGCCGGGCGCCGAACACGCCGAGCATCGCGGAGAGCATGGGCTGCCCGGCGTACCGGTCGGCCATCCCGACGTAGTACTCCATCGTCCGTCGCTCGGTCTCCGGGTCGGTGACGAAGTCAAGGGGGAACATCCCGGCCGGCGCCTCCGGCGTGGCCGCCTGCTCCTCGTCCGGGTGGTAACCGTCGTGGTTGACGATCATTCGCCGGTCCGGGTCGGTCGGGATGACCAACCCCTCGGCGATCGTCTCCCAGCAACGGCGGTACGGCAGCTGAAGGTTGCGGGCGACGGCCGTCGTCTCGCGCAGCGCCAGCACCGCCGCCATGTTAATGAAGGCGCTGTTGTCCACCGTCGTGCCGGTCTCGGCAATGCCGATCACGCCCCGGATCTCGTACCCCCGGGCGGTGCGCTCCACCCGGCTCTCGATCCAGTCCGCGACCCCGGCCAGCACCGGCCACGCCTCGTTGCGGGCGAACGTCTTGTCGCCGGTGGCGTGCACGTAGCGCGCGAACGCGATGGCGATGTCCATGCTGACGTGGTGCTCGGTGGCCGGGCCCCGGGAGCCGACCGGCGCGGCCTCGTGGCCGTGGCGCAGGCTGCTCTCCCACGGGAACTGGACGCCGTGGTACCCGGTCAGCGTCGCGTTCTCCTGTGCGGCGTCCAGCCGGGAGCCCCGGTACCGCAGCATGCCCCGGGCCGCGGCCGGCTGGGTGAGCAGCAGCGGCGGCACCGCGAACGTCTCCAGATCCCACATCAGGTGGCCGCGGTAGTAGTGGTAGTTGGGCCAGTACGCCAGGCCGAACACGGACGTCGCGCTCGGCGAGGACGCGTGCACCGAGGACTGCAGGTAGTAGAAGGCTGCGTCGATGATCGCCTGCCAGCGGGTCGGCGCGCCCTCCAACCGGATGCGCCCCCGCCACAGCCGCTCCCACGCGACGCGGTTGTCGTGGCGCAGGTTGTCGAAGCCGCGCCAGCGTGCCTCGTCCACCAGCCGCGCCGCCTGCATGTGCGGCTGGGAGTGCAGCGAATCCGGCACCAGGCTGATGGTCGAGCGCAGCCGGTACCGCTGCCCGGCCTTGGCGTAGAACGTGTAGCTGGTGTTGAGCCGTTCGCCCCGGTGGTAGTCGAAGTTGCGCTCGAACCGGTCCATGCCCAGCAGTTCGCTGGAGAAGGCGATGCCGCAGGCGCTCAGGTCGCCGAGGCTGTGCCAGCGGAACGGACCCTCCGGCCAGTCCCGGCGGGTATCCAGGCTCCCCGGCTGGTCGTGCGCCCACTTCCCCGGCGTGTCGCGGGCGTCCACGCTGCTCGACATCGTCAGCTCGCACTCGCGGTCGACGTGCAGCGCCACCTCCTGCAGGATGATGGTCGGCTGGGTGCGGCTGCACAGCGTGAGAATCTCGATCTCCGCCTTGGCCTCGTCGGTCTCGAAGTCGACCCGGGTGTGCAGCTCGCCGCAGGAGAAGTCGTAGCGCTGCTCGCGCAGCACCGCCTTGCCCGGGTCGGACAGGGACACCCGACCGATCCGGATGTCGCCGCCCAGCGGGTAGGGCACCGGAGAGAAGGATTCCACCAGCGTGGCCGGGTCCAGCCCCTCGAAGCCGCTGAGCATGGCGACGCCGTACAGCAGCGGTATGTGGCCGACCCGCAGGCCGATGAGGCCGTTTGACAGGTACGCGGGCAGGTTGCCCGACTGCCACTGCTGGACCGGAGGTGGACTGATCGGCCCGGCCACAGAGCATCCCCCCATCCGCTTTGGAACACCGGGGCTACCCGGGCCGTGGGTGGCCAAACGCCCCGATCCGGTGACCACACCCGCATCCCTCAGGTTTGCGCGATGACCGGCGCCCCGGTCGGCGCGACCGGTAAACTTTGGACTTTCCGGACAGGGCGGTCGAGCCTGGGTCGAACGCCCGGATCGAGGACGGGCGAGTGGCGTGGCCGATCTCAAGCTGCAGGGCATGCGACTGCTGATCAACGAATCTGACGACTCGTTCCGGTTCTACCGCGACGCGATCGGGCTGTCGGCGCAGTCGGGCCGGGAGGGCGAGGAGTTCGCGCGCCTCATCGACGGCTCGGGAATCAACGTCGAACTGGTCACTCCGCAGGGACAATCGAGCCAGTACCACGGCGCCGACCGCCCCATGCTCCTGTTCACCACGCCGAACGTGCACGACGCGCTGCGCGCGCTGCGCGAGTGGAACGTCGAGGTGGTCCAGGAGCCGGTCGACATCACGCCGCTGGGCATGCGGATCGCCCGCCTGCGCGACCCGGCCGGCAACCTCATCGAGCTGCGCCAGAATCTGTTGTGACCGACTGTCTACAGTGGATACACAACGGATGCGAGCCGCCGGTGCCCGGGTGAGCGGGCCGGCGGTGCGGGACGATTCCTCGCGGTGAGCCCGACGGGCGAGGGATCGGCCCGCTGTCCCCGGTGCGGTCGCGCGTTGTTCCGGGTGCGCGCCGCTGCGCCCTGGTGCCCCGAATGCGAGTGGGGCCTCGACCGGTACGAGCCCGAGCGGCGCGCGCCCGAGGTGGGCTGGCGCCGGCTGGACCGGTCGCTGTTCCGCACCGCGTACCGGTTGACCGCCGCCCAGTACGCCGCGCTGGCCGGGCGCCCGGTGCGCCGGAGGGCGTGGGGAGGCGCCCGGCTGGTCCTGCTCGGCGCCGCCGTGCTGCTGTTCGTCGCGGTGGTGGGCCTGCTCGCGGCCGGCGCCTACCTGATCGGCAACCGCTTCCCCGGCTGGCGGATCGGCCCGGGTGCGCTCCTGCTCCTGCTCGGCCTGGCGCTGTGGCCGAAGCTGGGCCGGCCGGACGACCGGTCCGACCGGATCGCGCGCGATCGCGCGCCCACCCTGTTCCGGCTGATCGACGAGGTCGCCGCCGCGATCGGGGCGCCGGCCCCGCACGTGGTACGGGTCGACCCGTGGTTCAACGCCGCGGCCGGCGCGGCCGGGGCGCGCCGGCGCCGGTCGCTGACCCTCGGCCTGGCGATGTGGGCGATCCTGCCGCCGCAGCAGCGGGTGGCCCTGCTCGGGCACGAACTCGGGCATTTCATCAACGGGGACGCCCGCCGCGGTCGGCTCACCCACATCCCGCTGACCACCCTGGGCGCCCTGGCCGACCTGCTGCGCCCCCGGTGGGCCCTGACCTCGGCCGGCGGCCGTGCCGCGGCCGGCCGGACCGCGCGGGCGGTGGTGCGCACCGGGCTGGGCGTGCTGCGCCAGCCAGTTCTCGCCGGCTACCTCGTGCTGGTGCGGGCGTGCCTACGCGACGCGCAGCGCGCCGAGTACCTCGCCGACGAACTGGCGACCGGCGCCGCGGGCAGCGAAGGCGCCACCGGGCTGGCCGACACCCTGGTGCTGCGCGATGTGCTGTACCCGCTGGTGAGACGGTACGCCCGGCGCGGCGATCCGGTCGCCGGCTGGCTGCGCTCCGCCGACGCATGCCGCGCCGGCGCGTCCCGGCGCCTGCCCGGTATGCGGCAGCTGTCGATCCGGAACGAGGTGTCGATGTCCGCCACTCATCCGCCCACCGGGCTACGGGCTCGGATGATCGAGTCCAGGCCGCCCCGGACGGCGGCCGTGACGCTCAGTGCCGGCGATTCGGCGCGCATCGACGCGGAGTTGGCCGAGCTGTACCGGGCGGCCCGCCGGCAGCTTGCCGCCGATTGACCCGCTGCTTCCGGTACGACGCGCAGCGCACGGGATGCACGTAGGCGCCACTTGTACGGCGATTTGCCGGGATACGGCGCCGTCCCGACTGGCCAGCGCCGCCCGTCCGGGACGGTCAGGCGGCCGGCGCGTCGGGCGCGCTCGGCTGCTCGGGCGCGGCCAGCGGCAGCAGGACCCGGAAGGTCGTGCCCTCGCCGGGGGTGCTGTCCACCTCGACGGTGCCCCCGTGCGCGGCCACGATGGCGGCGACGATCGCCAGCCCGAGCCCGGTGCCGGGCGGCCCGTCGTGCCGGTTGCGCGACCGGTCGGCGCGGTAGAAGCGCTCGAACACCCGCTGGGCCTGCTCCGGGGTCAGCCCGGGGCCGGTGTCGGCCACCTCGATCACCGCCTGCCCCGGCCGCCGCGACGTCCGCACCGTCACGCTCGCCTCCGGGCCGGTGTGCTTGAGCGCGTTGCCCAGCAGATTGGTCAGCACCTGACGCAGCCGCGGCTCGTCGCCGGAGACCACGAGCGGACCGCCGGCCCCCAGTTCCATGCCGATCGTCCGCCCCGGCCCGGTGGCCCTGGCCGACTCCAGCGCGTCATAGACCAGCACGCCCAGGTCCACCGGCTCGACGGCCAGCGGGCGCTGCTCGTCCAGCCGGGCCAGCAGCAGCAGGTCCTCCACCAGCAGGCCCATCCGCGCCGCCTCGTCCTCGATGCGCCGCACCAGCTCGGCCGCGCGCTGCGCGTCGGCCGCCCGCTTCGCGTCGTCGATCCGCCGGGGTTCGATCTCGCCGGGGCCGACCTCGCCGGGGCCGCCCTCGCCGGGACCGACCTCGCCGGGCGCGCCGGCCGCCTCGCTCGCCGCGGTGGCCTGGCGGTACAGCTCGGCGAAGCCGCGGATGGTGGTCAACGGGGTACGCAGCTCGTGCGAGGCGTCCGCGACGAACTCCCGCATCTTGTCCTCCGAGCGCCGGGCGCGGGCCTCCGACGCGTGTGCCGCCGACTCGGACTCCACCTGGGCCGCGAATGCCCGCTCGATGCGCTCGATCATGCCGTTGAACGACTGGCCGAGCCGGCCCACCTCGGTGCGCGGATCCCGCTGCGGCGCCCGCCGGGACAGGTCACCGGCGGAGATCATCGCTGTGGCGCGCTCGATCTCCTCCAGTGGCCGGAGGCTGACCCGCACCAGCCAGACCCCCAGTACCGTGACGGCCACCAGCGTGGCCACCTCGACCAGGACGATGATCAGGGCCAATTGGTCGGCCACCCGGTCGACGTCGGACAGGGCGCTCGCGATGGTGACCTGCTCTCCATCCGGGCCGTTCACGACCAGCACCCGCCACCGCGGGCCGTTGCCGTTCGTGGACGGCGTGGTGAACGGCTCGTCGTGGCGCAGGTCGCCGGGGGTCAGCAGGGGATGTGCGGTGGGCAGCGGCTTCGGGAGGTAGTCGATCAGGGTGCCGTCCGGAGTGAACGACTCCAGCACGTACGGGCTGGGTACGTCCATCTGCCCGGGAGGAGGCGGGGGCGGCAGCACCCTGTCCACCCTGGCCGTCAGCTGCTGCTGGAGGTAGTTCGCCCCCACCCGCAGCTGCGCGTCGACGGGACCGGTGAGGTAGTGGCGCAGCGCGGTCACGGTGACCACGCCGACGATGGCCAGCGCGCAGCCGACCAGCACGAGAACCGCGACGACGAGTCGGACCCGCAACGACAACCGGTCCACCGCACCCCCCATGAATCGCACCCGCCCCAGTGGGCGCCAGGATGACGGCCGTTCCTGGGATCGACCAAGGTACCACCTGAAATGTAGCTGGGAATGCGTCGTGGAGGCGGCGCCCGCCGCCCGCCGGGCGCGTTGCAACGAACCTGCACACGCATTCTATTGACTGACACTGATGTGCATGCGAGTTTGTGGGTCAAGGAATGCGCTTTCCTATGTGAGTCCGGGTTGGGAAAAACGCTTTCCACCTTGAGCGACCGGCACGCTGCTCCGCCTGCCGGCGCTATTTCGTCCCCCTGCGCGTGCACCAGCGCGCCTGCGCAAGTTCCGGAGGTTGCCAGAATGGGATCGCAGACCCGATCTCGAAGGAGATCGTGGAGGTTGCTGGCCGTGGGCGGCGCCGCCGCGCTGGCCATCGGCATGGTCGGCATAACACAGATGGCGCTCGCCGCCACAGTCTTCACCGCCAACTTCGAGGACGGCACCACCAACGCCTGGTCGAAGTCCGGCGGCACCTGGACCGTCGTCACGGACGGCAGCAAGGCCGTCCAGCAGTCCAAGGGCACCACCGACAACGCGCGCCTGTTCGCCGGAGACACCGGCTGGACCACCTACACGGTGCAGGCGAGAGTCAAGCCGCTGAGCCTGGGCTCCGGCGGCTTCGCCGGCCTGCTGGCCCGGGCCAAGAGCTCCACCAGCTTCTACCGCCTGGCGCTCATGCCGGGCAACCTGGTGCAGCTGCAGGCGGTCAACAGCGGGGCCGTGACCGTGCTGGCCAGCAAGTCGCAGACCGTCGCCACCGGCACCTGGTACACGCTGGCGCTGACCGTCAACGGCACATCGATCAGCGGTTCGGTCAACGGCGCCAGCATCGGCTCCGGCAGCAGCTCGGTGAGCAGCACCGGCCGGATTGGCCTGCAGACGGCCTTCTCCACGGCCAACTTCGACGACGTGACGGTGGACTCGTCGGCAACCACGCCGCCGCCCACCTCACCGACCCCGACGCCCACCCGGACGACGGCGCCGCCCACCAGCCCGCCGCCCACCGGCAACCCGCCGAGCACCACCTGGCCCACCAAGACCGGTGACGCCTCGGTGAGCGGCACCGTCAGCGTGACCGGCACCTTCGACGGCGGCCTCAAGCGCTACTGCTGCATGGGCGACGGCAGCCAGAGCGAGAGCCAGGACCCGATGTTCGACCTGGCCGACGGCGCCACCATCAAGAACGTCATCATCGGCTCCCCGGCCGGTGACGGCGTGCACTGCGAGGGCCGCTGCACCATCCAGAACGTGTGGTGGGAGGACGTCGGCGAGGACGCGGCGACCTTCCTGGCCACCAACGGCGACTCCTACGTCATCGGCGGCGGCGCGATGAACGCCGACGACAAGGTGTTCCAGCACAACGGCTCGGGTACGGTGCACATCTCCGGCTTCTACGCCAAGTCGATCGGCAAGCTGTACCGGGGTTGCGGCAACTGCACCAAGTCGTACGAGCGCCACGTGACGGTCGACAACGTCATCCTGGACAGCGCCAAGTACGTGGTCGGCATCAACACCAACTGGGGCGACACGGCGACGCTGACCCGCATCACGCTCATCAACGGCTCGAACACCCACATCTGCGCCGAGTACACCGGTGTGGCCAAGGGCAGCGAGCCGCCGTACAACGGCGACGGCATGGGTGACGGACACTGCAACTTCTCGACGTCCGACATCACCTACAAGTGACGCGCCCACGCCAGTAACCCGCCCACGACAGACGGCGTCCCCGGCCGAGAACCACCGGCCGGGGACGCCGCACGTCGGGCGGGCGCGGGTCAGCCGCGCTCGATCAGGTGGCCGACGACGTCGAGCCGACCGGCCAGCGGCGTGCCGGAGCCGTCGCGCCGGGCGTCCTCGGCGGGCAGCTCGACCGGGTCACCGGTGCTGGTCGCCCCGGCCGGGCGCGGCCCGATCCACGCGAGGACCAGCGCGGTCTCTCCGCGCAGGAAACGGTGTGCCCGCACGCCACCCGTGGCGCGGCCCTTCGCCGGGTACCCCGCGAACGGGGTGACCTTCACGGACGCGCCGGTCGAGGTGACCACCACCGGCTCGCCGTGCTGCCCGTCGTCGGTGCGCAGCGCGCCGAAGAACAGCGCCTGCGCGCCCGCGCCGAGGTGGATGCCGGCCATGCCGCCACCCTTGAGCCCCTGCGGGCGGACCAGCGATGCGGGGAACCTCAGCAGCGACGCCTCCGAGGACATGAACGCGAGCGTCTCGCTGCCGTCCTCGAGCCAACTGGCGCCGATCACCTCGTCGCCGTTCTTCAGGCCGATGACCTCGAACTCGTCGGAGCGGACCGGCCAGTCCGGCGCGCACACCTTCACCACGCCCTGGCGGGTGCCCACGGCCAGGCCCGGCGACCCGGCGGCCTGCTCGCCGAGCGGCGCCAGGCCGATCACCTTCTCCCCCGGCTCCAGCGGTACCAGCTCGGAGGCGGACATGCCGCCGCGCACCGACACGGTGCCCGGCTGCTCCGGCAGCACCGGCAGCGGCAGCACGTCGGTCTTGAACGCCCGGCCGGTATTCGTCACGAGCAGCACCTGACCGCGGGCGGTGGCGTGGACCATCGCGCGGACGGCGTCGTGCTTGATCCGGCCGCTGCGCCGCCGGCCCTCCCGGGCCTCCTCGGACTCCGCGGCGGTGCGGGCGACCAGACCGGTGGCGGACAGGATGACCTGGCACGGGTCGTCCTCGACCTCCAGCGGGCCGGCCGGCGCCGACGCGGCGAGGACCTCCTTGAGGTCGCCGTCGATGAGCGTGGTGCGCCGTTCGGTCGCGAACTCCTTGACCACCGCCGCCAGTTCGTCGGAGACGACCTTCTTGAGCACGTTCTCGTCGTCCAGGATCCGCGACAGCTCCGCGATCTCCTCGCGCAACCGGTTCTGCTCGCTCTCCAGCTCCAGCCGGTCGTACTTGGTCAGCCGCCGCAGCGGCGTGTCCAGGATGTACGCGGCCTGCACGTCGGTGAGCTTGAACCGCGTCATGAGGCCGTCCTTGGCGGCCTGCGCGGTCTCGCTCTCCCGGATCAGCCGCACCACCTTGTCGATGTTGAGCAGCGCGACGAGCAGGCCGTCGACCAGGTGCAGCCGCTCCTGGCGCTTCTGGCGCCGGTGGGAGCTGCGCCGGGTCACCACGTCGTACCGGTGCGCCAGGAACACCTCCAGCAGCGCCTTGAGGCCCAGCGTCTGCGGCTGCCCGTCGACCAGCACGAGGTTGTTGACGCCGAACGACTGCTCCAGCGGCGTCATCCGGTACAGGTCGGCGAGCAGCGCCTGCGGGTTCACCCCGACCTTGCACTCGATGACCAGGCGGGTGCCGTTCTCCCGGTCGGTCAGGTCCTTGATGTCGGCGATGCCCTGCAGCCGCGCGGGCTGGCGCTGGCCCTTGCGCGGACCGGAGGTGATCGCCTTGCCGCGTACCTCCTCGGAGACCGCCTCGATGACCTTCTCGGCGCCGACCCCGTACGGCAGCTCCGTCACCGTGATGGCCTGCCGGTTCCGGCTGCCCTCCAACGGGCCGATCTCGACCCGGGCGCGCATCCGCACCACGCCCCGGCCGGTCTCGTACGCCTTGCGGACCTCGTCCAGGCCCAGCAGCAGGCCGCCGGTGGGCAGGTCGGGGCCGGGCACGAACTCCATCAGCTTGTCCAGGGTGGCGGTCGGGTGCCGGATCAGCCAGCGCGCCGCCGCGACCACCTCGCCGAGGTTGTGCGGGATCATGTTGGTCGCCATCCCCACGGCGATCCCGGAGGTGCCGTTGACCAGCAGGTTGGGGAAGGCGGCCGGCAGCACGCTGGGCTCCGGCAGCGAACCGTCGTAGTTGGGCCGGAAGTCGACCGTACCCTCGCCCAGCTCGCCGACCAGCAGCATCGCCTCGCGCGACATCCGCGCCTCGGTGTACCGGGAGGCGGCCGGGCCGTCGTCCGGGGAGCCGAAGTTGCCGTGCCCGTCGATCAGCGGCGCGTTCAACGAGAAGTCCTGCGCCAACCGGACCATGGCGTCGTAGATGGCGCTGTCGCCGTGCGGGTGGTACTTACCCATGACGTCACCGACGACGCGGGCGGACTTGACGTGCGGGCGGTCCGGGCGGTGGCCCTGCTCGCTCATCGAGTACAGGATCCGCCGGTGCACCGGCTTGAGACCGTCCCTGGCGTCCGGCAGCGCCCGCGAGTGGATGACCGAGAACGCGTACTCCAGGTAGGAGTCCTCGACCTCGGTGACCAACGGGTTGTCGAGGACACGCGCCCCCGCCTGGTCGAAGGCGGACAGGTCGGCCTTGTGCTGTGCGCCCCTGCTGCGTGCCATTGCTCAGTGCTCTCCTTGACGAACGGGCGTTGCGTACCGGGCCGGTGTCCTCGCGCGGTCAGGCATCGATGGTCTCGCGGTCGACGCGGCTGGCCGAGTCGATGAGCCAGTTCTTGCGGGGCTCCACCTTCTCGCCCATCAGCAGGTCGAGCACCGCCTGCGCGGCGTCGGCGTCGCCGAGGGTGATCCGCCGCACGGCCCGGGTGGCCGGGTTCATGGTGGTCTCCCACAGCTCGTCCGCGTCCATCTCGCCGAGGCCCTTGAACCGGGGAATCGGGCTGACCACCTGCCTGCCCGCCTTCTCCAGCCGGGCCACCTGGCTCTCCATCTCCGCCTGCGTGTAGGTGTAGATGGTCTCCGGGTTGCGGCCCTTGGTGACGATCTTGTGCAGCGGCGGGACCGCCGCGTACAGCCGGCCTTCCTCGATCAGCGGGCGCATGTACTTCGCGAACAGCGTGATCAACAGGGTCCGGATGTGCGAGCCGTCGACGTCGGCGTCGGCCATGATCAGCACCCGGCCGTAGCGCAGCGCCGCCGGGTCGAAGGTGCGGCCCGAACCGGCCCCCAGCACCTGCACGATGGCCGAGCACTCGGCATTGTCCAGGACCTGCTGCAGGCTGGCCTTCTGCACGTTGAGGATCTTGCCCCGGATGGGCAGCAGCGCCTGGTACTCCGAGGATCGCGCCAGCCGCGCCGTGCCCAGTGCGCTGTCACCCTCGACGATGAACAGCTCGCTGCGCGCCACCCCGGTGGACCGGCAGTCGACCAGCTTCGGCGGCATCGACGCGCCCTCCAGGGCGGTCTTGCGCCGGGCGGCGTCCTTCTGCTGCTTCTGGGTCAGCCGCACCCGGGCCGCGTCCACGATCTTCTGCAGCACCGTGTTGGCCTCGGCCTTGGTCTTACGGTTCTCCACCCAGGCCCGGAGGTGCTGCTCCACTATCGACTGCATCACCTTGGTGATGCCGGCGGTGGACAGCTCGTCCTTGGTCTGCGAGGTGAACTGCGGCTCCGGGATCCGCACGTGGATGACCGCGGTCATGCCCTCGAGGATGTCGTCGAGGACGGGCGGCTCCTCCTTGGCGCGCAGCAGGCCGCGGGTGTTGCGGATGGCGTCGGTCAGGGACCGGACGAGCGCCCGCTCGAACCCCTTACGGTGGGTGCCGCCGTGCACGTTACGGATGGTGTTGGTGAAACACTCGACGGTGCGCTCATAGCCGGTGCCCCAGCGGAAGGCCACCTCCACCTCGGCGCGACGCTCGACGTTGGCGCGCATGACGCCGTTCTCGTCGGCGGCGTTCTCCTTGTACGTGCCCTCGCCGGTGACCAGCAGGGTGCCGGAGACGGCCCGATCGCCGGAGGGCGACATGAACTCCACCATGTCGGTGAGGCCGTCCGGGAAGTGGAACTTCTCCTCCGTGGCCGGGTCCTGGGTCTCGTCGCGCAGCACGTAGCCGACCCCTGGCACGAGGAACGCGGTGTTACGCAGCTTGGTCCGCACGGCCTCGACGTCCAGCACCGCGCCGGTCTCGAAGTAGCGCGGGTCGTACCAGTACCGGATCGAGGTGCCGCTCGACTCGCCGCGCTTCATCCGCCCGACCACCCGCAGGCCGGTCTCCGGGGTGAACTTCGCCGTGCGCCCGGTGCCCCCGAACACCCCCGGCACGCCGTGCTGGAACGACATCTGGTGCACCTTGCCGGATTGCCGGACGGTCACCTCGAAGCGGCTGGACAGCGCGTTGACCGCGGAGGCACCCACCCCGTGCAGGCCGCCGGAGGTCTTGTAGCCCGAGCCGCCGAACTTCCCGCCGGCGTGCAGCCGGGTCAGAACCAGCTCAACGCCCGAAATGCCCGATTTGGCGTTAATACCGGTGGGGATGCCGCGCCCGTCGTCGTCGACCTGCACCGAGCCGTCCGCGTGCAGCGTGACCTCGATGTGCGTGGCGTAGCCGGCAACGCCCTCGTCCGTGGAGTTGTCCAGGATTTCGTTCACGAGGTGACCCACGCCACGGCTGTCGGTCGAGCCGATGTACATGCCGGGTCGCTTGCGGACCGCGTCCAGGCCCTCAAGGTGGGTAAGGTCATCGGCCCCGTACAGGGACTTGGTCTCCGGCTGCGCGGTCACCTTGGTGGTACTCCCCGATCTTGTGTGGATGGTGCGGCGGCGTCCCCCTGGGCCGCAACGCCCCGGAACAACCGCAACGAGCCTATAGGGCGGCTCCGACATCGAGCGGGACCCCAGCACGCAACATGCGGCGGCTGGGCCGACAGCACCTGGTCTGAAACAACGACTAGCCCGGCGAATCTGTTCCGATCCGGCATGCCGGACGCGGGCCCACCGCCCGATTTCAGGCCACCCGGCGGGCCTCATGCGCCGTTTTCGCCGTTTGCCCGTGCTGACTCGTTTGCCCCGCTCGAGCCGGGGAAAGACCTCCGGCATGAAGGGGCGTGGACTGCTGGGAATGCTGGAGCGGGCCAACAAGCTCGACCGGCTGACCGACCCGCTCAGCCAACGGCTGCAAGCGGTGATGAAGGGCCGGGTACGCGACGCGCTACACGGCGTGTGGCTGGGCCACCCGCTGCATCCGACGCTGGTACAGGTGCCGGTCGGCGCCTGGGTGAGCGCCGCCGTACTGGACGCGCTGCCCGGCATGAACCGGTGCGCCACGGTACTGGTCGGGGTGGGCACGGCCAGCGCCCTGCCGGCCATGGCGGCGGGCTGGAACGACTGGTCCGGCCTGCCCGCCCAGCCGCGCCGGGTCGGCCTGGTGCACGCCCTGGCCAACGGCATTGGCGTCGGCCTGTACACCGCCTCCCTGATCGCCCGGCTGGCCGGCGACCAGCGGATGGGCCGCCGGCTGGCGTACGGCGGGCTCGGCGTGGCCAGCCTCGGCGCCTACCTCGGCGGCCACCTGACCTACCGGTTCGCGGCGGCGGTCAACCACGCGGCCCCCATCGAGGAGCAGGTTCCGCAGGGGTGGCACGACCTGTGCGAGCTGCGGGCGTTGACCCAGCAGCAGAAGATGGTCGCGCACATCGGCGACGTACCGGTGCTGGTCGCCCGCGTGGGTGACCGGGTGACGGCGATGATCGAAAAGTGCGGCCACGAGTCCGGGCCGCTGGGCGAGGGCGAGTTCGTCTCGATGGACGGCTCGGAATGCGTGGTCTGCCCGTGGCACGGCAGCACGTTCCGGCTGAGCGACGGCACGGCGGTACACGGACCGGCCACCACCGACCAGCCCGTGCTGCGCACCCGGATCGTCAACGGCTGCGTTCAGGCGGCGCTGCCGTAGGCCCTGTCCTGCCTGGTTCAGGTCTGTAACTGCCGATCTTGGCGGGCCGGCGGAACGGGCGGGATCGGGTGCTCGTGCGGTGCCACCGGGGACTCGGCCGACCAGGGCAGGTCCCGCAGCCGATGTAGCGCCTCGGTCTGGGCGGCCCAGTCGTGCTGCTGGCCGAAGAGGGTGGCCGCGTGCATCAGCCGGTGCCGGCCGCCCGCCACGTCGCCGTGGCACAGCAGCAGGTCGCCCATTGCCCGCCAGACCCGGGCCGTCAACGGCTCCAGCGCCGGGCCGGCCAGCCGCGGCTCGATCGCGGCCAGCCCCCGCTCGGCGGTGTGCCCCACCCGCTCCGCCTCGACCAGGTGCCCGGCCGCCAGCAGCGCCAGGGTCAACAGGCACTGTGCCCGCACCTCGCCGACCCTGTTGCCGGTACGCCGGAAGATCAACACTGCTTCGGTCGCGTGCCGGACCGCGTGGTCGGCCAACGAAGACTCCGTGGGCGTGCCCCGTTGCGGCGCCGGGGACGGGCCGCGGGGCCAGCCGTACTCGGACAGGTGCCAGGCCAGGTTGAGCTGGGCGATCCGGTACCGCACGGTAGCCTGCCGCCACGCGTCGTCGCTGCTGAGTTCGAGCGCCTGGGCCAGGTACTCGCCGGAACGCTGCCACTCGCCGCGCCGCCGGGCCGCCGCCGCCGAGCCGAGGATGGCCCGGAACCGGTTGGAATCGCCGCGCGCGTCCACCGCCTCCGGATCCGAGTCCGCCTGCCGGGTCTCCGCCCGCAGCAGCCGGATCAGCCGCTGCTCCCGCTCGTCGCCACAGGCCGCCGCCGCCCGCTCCGCCTTGCGGAACATGTCGTCGGCCGCCTCGTAAGCGGACATCTGCAGGTACGCCTCACCCAGCTTGCGCTGCGCCAACACGGCCATCCGGGTGGCCGCCTCCGCCAGGTGCGGGTCCCCGCCCAACCGCAGCGCCTGGGCCAGCTTGGCGACCTCGCCCAGCGTCTCCTGCCCTTCGGCGTAGCGCTCCACCGCGACGAAAAACGAGCCCTTCGCCAGCAGCACCTCGATCAGCCCGAGGTCGTCGTGGTCGGCCCGGGCCGCCGCGACCGCCCGGTCGTACGCCCTCAGGGTCTGTTCGGGCCCGAGCCCGTCGGGTACGCAGCCGTCCAGCCGGGCGGCGATGCGCCAACACAGCGCGGGCTCGTCGTCGCTGGCCAACCGGATGCACCGCAGCAGGTTCCGGTACTCGGCGCGGACCCACGGGTACGGATCCTCGGCGAGCCGGCGCGGCACGTCGCTGCCCGGCGCCAGGTACCGGGGCGGCGGGGGCGGCACCCAGAACGTCTTGTCGAGCTGCCCCAGTACCCCGATGACCACCTCGCGGTACGCCTCGTCGAGCCGGCGCCGGGCCTCGGCCCGCTCGTCGGTGCTCACCTCGTCGCTCAGCTTCGCCTCGGCGAACAGCCGCACCAGCGGGTGGAACGCGTACCGGGCCAGCCCGGTCGCCTCGTCGTGCCGCACGTTGTCGAGCATCTGCGCGGCGCCCAGCCGGGCCACCAGGTTTTCCGCCTCGGCGGCGCGGACCTCCAGCAGCGGGGCCAGCACCCACGGCACGAAGGTCGGCGAGTCGATCAGCGTGAGCAGCTGCAGGGCCCGCTTCTCCTGGTCGAGCAGGCGGTCGTACTCGCTGGCGATGCGCTCCACCACGCTGATGTCCGGGCGCTCCAGCCAGGCCAGCCGGGACGAGGGCGGGGCGAGCAGGCCGGCCACGTGGCACAACTCGGCACCGGCCGGGTTGACCCGTTCGGCCGCCGCCCGGATCGCCAGCGGCAGCGCGCCGCAGGCCTGCACGATCTGCGCGGCGCACTCCGGGCGGGTGCCGTCGTCGGTGCCGCTCGCCGAGCGCAGGATCGCGATGGCCTCGTCCTGGTCGGGCACGTCCAGCGGGTACGAGGGGGCGCCGAGGTCGGTACCGAAGTCACGCCGGCTGGTCACGATCACCGCCGAGCGGGGGTCGGACGGCAGCACCTCCAGAACCTGATCCGGCTGGCGAGCCGCGTCGAGCACGAACAGCATCCGGCGCTTGGTGGTCAGCGAACGGAAGATCTTCGCGCACTCCACCGTCTGCGGCGGGATCTCCCCCTCGGGCCAGCCGAGCGCCTTGAGCAGGATGCCCAGGATCTCGCGGGGGGTGCGGGCGTCGCGCAGCGTGCCGAGGTTCGCGTACACCTGGCCGTGCGGGTACTGCCCGGCCAGCCGCCGGCCCAGCTCCAGGGCGAGCGCGCTCTTCCCGACGCCGGGCTTGCCGTGGATGAGCAGCAGCACCGGGCCGGTGGTGCCCCGGCCCGCGTCCTGGTCACCGGCGGCCGGTTCGGCCGGTAGGCGTCCCGCCGGCCGCCCGGGCAAGCGGGCCGCCGGCTGCCGGGCCGCCCGGGACGCGTCGTGCCGCGCGGTCAGCTCGGCGAGTTCCCGTACCCGGCCGCAGAACGGGCCGTCGGCGGGCGGCAGGGTCGACGCGATGCGCCGGGGCCACCAGCGCCACCAGGCCAGCCGCCGAGCCGGCCGGGCCGGCCTGACCGACGCCCGTCGCCCGGTCCCCGCCCGGCGCCCGGAGCGCTGTGGGTCGCGGCCCTGCACCCGACGCGGGGCCGGGGGCTCCACCAGGCGGGGCGGGTCCTCTCCCTTGGGCGGCTCGGTGAACACCACCGCCATCGCGGTGAGCACGCCGATAGCGACGATGGTCACGATCCGCAGGTGGGTCTCGATCTCGTCGTACGCCGCGCCGAGCACCGCGCCGAGGCCACCGGCCGCGGCCGCGATCACCAGCCGGTACGGGTGCAGCCTGCGTCGCAGTCCCCGCACGGACAGGCGGAGCCGGACAATGTACCGGCGCCCGATTCGCCGGCGCATCAATCCGCCCGTACCCGCAGGCCGACCAGCGGACGAGCCACCCGCAGCATCACGTTCTCCTCCACCGCCCCCCAGCGCCGGCGCGCGTCGGTCGCGGCCAGCCGGCCCCGCGCCCGCCCGCGACTGGGCAGGTCCCCGAGGTCGTGGAAGTCCTGCGCCGCCCGGGCGAACGCCTCCGCGGCGGCGTCGAGCCGCCTGGCCGACAGGTGGGCCTCACCGAGCCAGCAGCGGCACTCCGCCTCGATCCACCGGTCGCCGCAGCCAACGAAGGTCTGCACCGCCTCCTCCAGGATCGGGGTGGCCTGCTCGTTGCCCTCGGCGAGGTATGCCCGGCCGATCGTCATCCGGCAGTGCGCGATGCCGTACCGGTGGTTCATGTCGCGGAACGCCGCGCTCGCCCGCAGCGCGTGCTCCCGGCCGCGCCCGTACCGGCGCTGCTCCATCGCGACCAGCGCCCGCTCGTGGCGGATCCAGGGCAGCCACAGCCCCTGCCGCAGATCGTGATCGCCGGCCAGCCCCTCGGCCTCGTCGAGCGCCCGGTCGGCCCCGTCCGGGTCGCCGGCCGCCCGCAGGACGGCGCCCAGCGCCAGCAGCACGCCCGGCCGCCGGCGCCGGGCCGCGTCCTCGTCCGCCCGGCACCGGTCCAGCGCCTCCTCGACGGTGGCCCGCGCCCCGTCGTGCCGACCCCGCCTCGACAGGATCATCGCCAGGTCGCGCAGGGTACGCACGATCTCCCAGCGGTCGCCCACCATCCGGGCCGCCGGTACCGCGTCGTCCAGGCAGCGCTGCGCCGCCTCGATCCGCCCGGCTCGGACGTGCACGGTGCCCAGGCAGCGCAGGGCGCGCGGGCGGCACGGGTCGGTCTGAGTGGCCAGCGCCTGTTCGGCGTACTGCCGGGAGTCCTCCATCCAGCCCAGCTCGCCGTTGACCTCGGCGAGGGCGGCCAGCGCCAGCCCCTCCTCGGCGCGGGCCCGGGCCAGTTCCTCGCGCGCGTCGGCGACGGCAAGGCCGCCCGCCGCCCCGCCGCCGGGCCGGCCCACCGGGCCGCCCTCCCGCGTCGCGACTGCCGCGGCCTCGACCCGTTCCCGGCACAGCTTGAGGACGGCCCGGGCGGTGTTCAGGGCGGCGGACAGCTCACCGTTCTGCAACTGCCGGTACACCTCCACGCGCAGGAGGTCCTCGGGGCTGCGTGCGGTGTGCAGCCGCCGGGCACGGGCCAGCTGCCCGGCCGCGCGCTCGCGGACCTCCGGTGGGACGTCGGCGGACAGCCGGGCCCGCACGTACCGCCCGATCTGGGTGCCGACGCGGAAGGTGGCCACCCCGGTGGCGTCGTCCAGGCGGCGTTCGACCAGCCGCGCGTAGACCAGCCGGTCCAGGATGCGCTCGGCCACCGCGTCGGTCGCCTCGTCGGCGAGGAGGGCACTGAGCATCCACGGCGCGAAGGTCGGCTCGTCGATGAGGCCGAGCATCGTCAGGCCCCGGCGCTCCTGCTCGGTCAGCAGCGCGTAGCTCAGGTCCAGGGCGGCGGCGAAATCGGGCAGCGCGTCCGGCGGTGCCGGGGACAGGCGCGCCTCCCGCATCCGCGAGACGGCCACCTTCAGCGTCCAGTTGCGCCGCGACGCCAGGGCCGCCCCGGCGATCTGCAGGGCGAATGGCTGCCCCGCGGTCGCCTCGACGATGCGCCGCGCCTCGACCGGCTCGGCCTCCACCCGCCCGTCGCCGACCAGCGCGTCGAGCACCCGCAGCGCCGCCTCCTCGGAGAGCCGCTCGACCGGTACCGCGAGCCACGACTCGTCCAGCGACAGCGCCTGGTGGGCGGTGAGGATGACCGCGCAGCCCCGGCCGGGCGGCAACAGCCGGCGCACCCGCTCGGCGTCGTCGACGGACTCGAGGATCACCAGTACCCGCCGGCTGGCCGTCAGCTCCCGGTACCGGCGCAGCCGGCCGGCCGCGGTGGTCGGCGGGGCGTCGGACGGGTCCTGCAGCGCCTCCACGAACATGGACAGCACGTCGTCGATGCCCTGCTCGCCCGGGGCCGCCCGGTCGAGCCGGGCCAGCAGCTGCCCGTCCCGGTACCGGTCGGCCAGCACCTGCGCGACCCCGATGGCCAGCGCCGACTTGCCCACCCCCGCCGGCCCGGTGAGCACCACCACCCGGGGACCGTCCACGCCCGGCCGAACGAGATGATCGCAGATCGCGCGCACCTGCGCGTCGCGCCCGATCAGCAGGCCGGGCGGCGGCGGAATCTCGGTCGGCACCACGTACTCGCGGCGCGGCCGGCCGCGCCGGGCGGCCAGCATCCGCCTGGGCCGCCGCCAGCTGGGGTCGGTCAACAACCCGGTGCCGAGCAGCCGCACCAGCAGGTACCCGAGCAGCCAGCCGGCGCACGCGACGAGCGCGACCACCAGCCTGATGTGCGAGGGCATCACCAGCACGGCCGGACCGGCGCTGACGAGGAAGACGAGTATCGCCCCGGTCGTGCGCGAGATCCGTACCCGCCGCATGCGAGTCCCCCATCCATCCGCTCGGATGCGTCCATGATGGCGGCGCCGCGCAATCCGCGCGAGACCCGCGGACGTCGAGGCCCCCATGCGATGATCACGATAGGTAACAGAATCGAGATCTACTCATGCTCACCGCCGTCGCTACCGGCGTCAATGAGCCGCTCACGATTACCGAACGTGAGGTGCCCGAACCCGGTCCGGGTGAGGTCCTGGTCAAGATCACCGCCTGCGGGATCTGTTACACGGACCTGGATCTGCTCCAGGGACACTGGCCCATCGCCAGCTTCCCGGTCGTCCCCGGCCACGAGATCACCGGTGTGGTGGCCGCCACCGGTCCCGCCGTGTCGTGGCCGCAGGTCGGTGCCCGGGTGGGCGCCCAGTTCCTCGGCGACTCGTGCCGCCACTGCGACTACTGCGTACGCGGCGACCAGATCCTCTGCGCCAACGTGATCCTCAATGCCACCCCGTCCACCTCGGCCGCCGCCGCCACGCTCACCGGCCTGGCGCCAGACGGCACGCTCGTGCTGGTCGGGTACGACCCCGACCGCTGACCCTGCCACCCAACCGATGGTTCTGAACCGGCTGCACGTCATGGTCAACCCGTCCGGCTCCCCGCACGACACGCGGGACACGCTCGCGTTCTCGGCGGCGCACGGCATCCTGCCCGAGGTCACCCCCGTCGGCCTGCGCGACGCCAACGCCGCGCTCGACGCCATGGCCGAGGGCCAGGCCGGTTCGCGGTCGGTCATCACCTTCGACTGACGAACCGCCGGCGAGCGCGGGGGTACCCGGGCGGGACGCGCCGGTCAGCTCCCCGGCGCATCCTGGCGCTGGTCGCCGATCCTCTTCAGCAGTTCCCGGGCCTGGCGCTGGTTGGCGACCTCCTGGTCCATGCGGTCCACGCACTCGGAGGCGGCCTGCTCGCTCATCAGGCTGAGAAACTTCGCGGCCAGCTCCGGATCGTGCCGCCGGATGAACAGCAGCCGCACCGAGGCCGCGCCGCGCTCCATGCGGTCGAGCACCGGCGCGCCGGTGGCGGCGCCCATCGCGATGAGCCGCCGCGCCGCCGGTTCGCCGCGCATCTCGGAGAGGAGCGTGGCCGACCTGCGCCGACCCATCCTGGCCAGCAGCGCGGCGCCGGTCTCGGGCGGCATCAGCGCCACGTGCTCCGCCGCGCGTGGTGCCTCGGCGGCGGCCAGCGCCTCGGCCGCCGACTCCGGCTCCCAGCCTTCCAGCCAGCGCGCGGCCTCGGTCGGCGGCAGCGCCGAGAGCAGCTCCGCCATCAGCCGCGGCCGTTCCTGCGCGATGTGATTGAACAGCGGCACGTCGTGCATCACCTTGAGCAGGTAGGCCACGACCGGCAGCGGAACCGCCTCCTGCACCGCGGACACCCAGGCCAGCGCCTGGTCCTCGGGCTCCTCGACGGCCCGCACCGCGCCGGCGCCGTTCCCCTCGGCCCGGCCGTCCCCGGCCCCGTTGCGCTGCGCGGGCACCGGCGTGCCGGGCCGGGCCGTCGGCAGGGTGGGTCCGGAATCGTCCGGCAGCTCCGCGAGCACCTCGGTGCACGCCTCATCGATGATGTCCTGCAGCCGGCGCAGCGCGAAGTCCAGCGTGCGCACGAGCCGCACGCTGGCGTCCGGGTCGGCCAGGTCCGACTTGGCGCGGGAGGCGGCCAACTCGCCCTTGAGCCGTCGCAGCCGCTCGGCGCAACGCTCCCGTACCTCCAGCAGCCGGCGCGCGGTGGCCGCGTGCAGGATCTGCTCGCTCGGCGCGTCGATCAGCTCCGGCGGAAGGTCGTTCACCGCACCCGGATCGTCTGGCATCAGCCGCTCCTTCACCGCGTCCCTTAACAGACACGGTACCGAGCCGGCGCGCCCGGCGAACCGGGCCGAACATCGATCCATCTCCAACCACCGGTTCGTGGGGCGCACCGGCACGCAAAGCCTCCGGCGAACGGACGGTGCGGGCCCGGCACTGACCTGCGGCGCGAGGAAGCGATCCGGCTCGGTCGCCCGACTCGGGGTGGGGTCGAGGCCACTCGCGACCCGTCGGCGGTCGGAGTCCTGCGGCGGTCAGCGTCCCGGGGTGCCCGACGCGCTGGGGCACGCCCGCAGCGACCGGAGCGGATCCCCGGGCTGGCACGGCAGCTTGCTGCGCAACGGAGCCAAGGGGTCCCAGGCCGGCGACGGGGACGGGGACGCGGTCGGTGAGTCGGTCGGTGCGCCGGCCGCCGCGTGGTCGCACGCGAGCACCTTCCCGCACAACTGCGGCGCGTCCACCTCGCACACCTGCCACCCGTCGCTGTTGACCAGGTGGAACGTCCATGCTCCCGCGTCCACGTCATCGAACACGGCCCCGGCCGGCTGAGGATCGACGTAGGCGAAACTGAGCGTCACCGGCTCCGTGAGGGTCGCCCGATCCCCGGTCACGACGGGCACACCGCCGCTCGAATCGACCCCGAAGAACGACACCACCCCGCCGGCCGCCGACCGGTGGATGTCGTCCGCGATGCGCTGCGCCTGGTCGCGCAGTTGCGTACGACGCGACTCGCACAGCACCGCGGCCAGTTCGTCCGCCCCGCCGCCGAACTGGCCGCCGATGGGGCCAGAGCTGAAGTACGCGTACACCGCCGCCTCGGGCGACCCCACGCCGTTCGGCGCATGGCTGACCGCGAACGTGTCGAACCACCCGACCGGTGCCAGCACCGCGACCGCGATGGCGATCAACGCCACCCCCACCCGCCGTACCCGCCGCCGCGGACGCTGGTCGACCAGCACCACCACCGCGACACCGGCCGCTGTCAGCAAGGCCCAGAGCCCGACCGCGAACGCCGCCGACGCACGCGGCCCCGCGGTGGGCGGCAGCAGCCAGCTCCAGACGGCCGAGCTGGCGAGGGCGATGAGGGCCGCCGCTACCACCACCGCGACCAACCACTGCCGTCGCCGTCGCAGGACCAGGCGCGCCCGATCGAGCGGGGACGAGGCGGAGACCGAGGGGGGCGGCGGGAGCGGCGGAAGGGGCGGAAGCATCGCGCGCTCGCTCCACCGGTCAAGCTCCTCCGGCGAGAGGCCATCGCGCTCGTCTGGGTCGCGTGGCATCGGCCGCTCCTTCAGCGCGTTCCAGTTTCGCAGCACGATACCGATTGGGCGCACGCCACAACTGGCCGAGAATCGAGACCCCTGCTCGGCCCTACCGGGTCGGCTCCGAGTGGATGCCGAGGGCGCCGGCGATCCCGGCGGCACCGGCCGCGGTCACCTCGACCTCGCGGGGCGCCCCGCGGCGGGCGATCCAGCCGGCGTCGAAGAGCGCCACGGCCAGGGCGGCGCCGAGCCCACCGGCGAGGTGGTGGCGCTGCTCGGTCCAGTCGAGGCAGAAGCGCAGCACCGGGCGGCGGGCGTCGGACGCGGCCGGCAGCAGGGCGGGCAGATCCACGCCGAGTTCGGCCAGGACCGGGGCGGCGGCGGGGCCCAGCCGGTACGGGTGCGCGCGCAGCGGGGCGGACAGCGCGTCGCCGGAGCGGCGGCTGGTGTCGGCTACGCCGTCGGTGGCCACCAGCGCACCCCGGTCGATCAGCGCCTGGGTGACCGCGACGCCGAGCGCACCGGCCAGGTGGTCGTAGCAGGTGCGCGCCTCGCGCAGCCGCTGCGCCCGGGTGCCCTGCCGGAGGGAGGTCACCGGCTGGGCGGGCGCGATGGCGGCGAGGGCCTCCAAGGTGGCGGCCACCTTGGGGCCGGCCAGGGCGTAGTACCGGTGCCGGCCGGAGCGCTCGACGGTGATCAGGTGTTCGGCACGCAGCTTGTTCAGGTGGGCGCTCATCGCGGCTGCGGACACGCCGGCCTCGGCGGCCAGCACGCTGGCCGGCAGCCGTCGCCCGTCGGCGAGAGCCATCAGCACCCGGGCGCGGGACCGGTCGGCGAACAGGGCGGCCACCCGCGCGATGTCCGCGTCCCCACCGCGCGTGCCGCCGGCCGTGGGGCGCGACGCGACGGGCGCGTTGGCTGGGTTCGCCTTACCGGTGTTCATGGTTACCCAGTCTGCCGCGGCAACACTTCAGCCGCCATGGAAGTGTTTCCGCCCCAGACTAGGGATCATGGACACGACAAGGGTTACCGAGACACGGCGGGTCGAACCTCGACAGGCGGATCCTTCGCGCCGCCGGACCCTGGTGCTGGCCGTGATGTGCGTCGGGATGTTCCTGGTGCTGCTCGACGTGACGATCATCAACGTCGCGCTGCCCACTATCGGGCGGCAATTGAGCACCGGCGCCTCGGGCCTGCAGTGGGTCGTCGACGCGTACACGATGGCGATCGCCAGCCTGCTGCTGGCCGGCGGCGTCCTCGGCGACCGGCTCGGCCACCGCCGGATCGTGATGATCGGACTAACCGGGTTCGGGCTGGCCTCGGCCGTGTGCGGGCTCGCCGCGGGGCCGGCCATGCTCATCGGGGCCCGCGCGGTGCAGGGTGGCGGCGCGGCCCTGCTGCTGCCCGGCAGCATAGCGGTGATCGCCGACGCCTACCCCGAAGCGGCGGCCCGGGCCCGCGCGCTGGGCGTGTGGGCCGCGGTGTCGGCCCTGTCGCTGCCGGCCGGCCCGCTGGTGGGCGGGCTGCTGGTCACCGCGTGGGGGTGGCGCTCGGTGTTCCTGCTCAATCTGCCGATCGTCGCGGTCGCGCTGGTCGCCGTGCCGCGCCTGGTCGGCGGGCCGCACCCGGTCGGCGGGGGCGCCCGGGGCCGGTCGCCGGACCTGGCCGGGCTGATCGCCGCCGCGGCGACCCTTGGCGCGCTGGTCTTCGCGGTCATCACCGCTGGGCGTACTGGATTGTCCGCCGAGGTACTCGCGGCGGCCGTGGTGGCGGTGCTGGCCGGTGCCGGGTTCGTGGCGGCCGAGCGCCGGGCCCGGGATCCCATGCTGCCACCGGGCCTGCTGCGGGTACCCGCGTTCACCGGCGCCAACGCCGTCGCGCTGGCGATGAACGTGGTCGGCAACGGCACGATCTACCTGACCACCCTGTACCTGCAGGACGTGCAGGGGCGCGGGCCGCTGCCGGCCGGGCTGTTGATGGTTCCCGGGTTCGTGCCGCTGGCCGCGCTGTCCCCGATCACCGGTCGGATCACCGCCCGGCTCGGGCCCCGGCCGCCGATGATCGCCGGTCTGGTGCTCGGCGCCGCCGGTGTGGCCGGCCTGACGTTGGTCGGCCCGTCCAGCCCGTACCCGGTGCTGTTGCCGGCGTTGCTCGGCCTCGGCCTGGGCCTGGGGCTGCTCACCGCCGCCGTGGTCGCCGCGGCCATCGCCGCCGTCCCGCCCGACCGGTCCGGGCTGGCCAGCGGCGTGAACAACACCGCGCGGCAGACCGGCACCGCGCTCGGCGTCGCCGTCTTCGGTGCGCTCGCCGGCACGCCGGAACACCCCGTCCGTTTCGTGGCCGGAATGCACCGCGCGGGCGTACTCGGTGCCGCGCTCTGGCTCGCCGGGGCGGCGGTCACCGCCGTGACGGTGCGCCGATCGGCCCGCCCGACCGTGGAGTAGGTGGGTGAGCTATGCCGATGCGGAGAGCAGACGCCGCAACACCGGTACGAAGTGGTCGAACTCGGGTGCCTCGCGCGACGGGTCCTTCGCCAGGTCGTCCCACCGGCGCAGCGCCACGGCGTCGGCGGCGTACGGCAGCGCCTCGTAGGTCCGCGCCTGCCCCGTCGTCATCGGGCCGCCCTGCAGCTCCAGCGTGTACTTCGAGGCGTCGGACAGCCCCGCGTGGTACGCCGGCTCGACCGCGCACAGGTACCGCTTGGCCTCGACGTGCAGCCGGACCGGCTCGGTGACCGCCGGGCCGAGCCACCGCCCCAGCCAGGCCGCGCCGGTGTAGCCGTGCCGATTGTCGGTGCCAGCCATCAGGTCGCGGCCGGAGAGGTCCCCGGTGAGCCCGTGGATGAGGTGGCCGACGTCGTGCAGCAGCGCGGCGGCCACCGGAGCGTCGCCGGCCTCGGCCGCCTCCGCCAGGGCGGCGGCCTGGCGCAGGTGCACCGACACGGTGACCGGCTCGCCGAGGTAATCCTGCGCGCCCTCACCCGCGAACAGGTCCGCCACCAGCGGAATGAAGTCCCTGGTCATGGCGGAATCATGCAGCCGGCCGGGGTCCGCTGTCATGCCGGTGGGGCGAAACGTCGGCGCCTGTTCACCCGTCGTTCTTATTCACCTATCTCACTACATTGTGCCCGTCCGCCCGCGTCCGCGTGCCGGCGAGGATCGCACGTATGGTGGCAGCCGTGTCAGCGACTGCCTTCCGGAACGGTGTGCCCGAACACGGCCGGGTGCCGAAGTACTACACGGTCAAGGCCCAGCTCGTGGGCTTGATCGCCGAGCTCGGCGTGGGCGCGCTGCTCCCGGCCGAGCGCGATCTGGCCGCCACGTACGGGGTGGCCCGCTCGACGCTGCGTCAGGCCATCTCGGAGCTGATCATCGAGGGCCGACTGCGGGCGCACCGCGGCCGGGGCACCTTCGTCGCCGCGCCCAAGCTGATCCAGCCGCTCGCGCTGGTCAGCTACACCGAGGCGCTGCGCGAGATGGGCCACCAGCCCGGCCGGGTACTGGTCACGCTGGAGCGGGTGTCCGCCGACGCGGAGTTGGCCGGGCACCTGGCCATCGCGGAGGGCGCCGAGGTGATCCACCTGGAGCGGGTACTGCTGGCCGACGGCGAGCCGCTCGGGCTGGAGAGCACGTACCTGTCGTACCAGCGGTACCCGACGCTGCCCGAGGTGCTGGAGCCGACCGGGTCGCTGTACCAGTGCATGGAGCAGCGCCTCGGGGTGGTTTACGCGGAAGCCACCGAGCGGGTGGAGACCGTGCTCGCCAGCCCGCGCGAGGCACTGTTGCTGCGCGGCAACCCGGCGCTGCCGATGCTGCTGATGCAGCGGGTAAGCCTTGACCAGCAAGGGATTCCGATCGAACGGGTACGGGCGCTCTACCGTGGCGACCGGATCGGGTTCGAGACGCGGCTGCGCGCCGGCTGAGACCCACCACCCCGCCCGGAGCCCTTAGATAACGGAAACGTAACAGGTACGAACCTTTCGGTCTCGTTCACGTTCGCGTCGCTTCGCCGGTACCGGCACGCCAGCGCCGCCGCGCACTCTCGTCCGCGGCGAGCCACCACGGCACGCCACTGCGGAAACGGCTCAACGACAACGGCTCGACGAGAGCGGCAGGGAGCGTACGTGCGGATCGTCATCGTCGGCGGCGGGGTGCTCGGCACCATGCACGCCTGGCAGGCCATCGAACGCGGCCACGAGGTGGTGCACCTGGAGCGGGAGCGGGAGTCGCGGGGCGCCTCGGTGCGCAACTTCGGGCTGGTCTGGGTCTCCGGTCGGGCCGCCGGTGCCGAACTCGACGTGGCGCTGCGCTCCCGACAGCTGTGGGAACAGCTCGGCGACCGGGTGCCCGGGATCGGCTTTCGCGGCAACGGTTCGCTGACCCTGTGCCGCACCCCGGCCGAGGTGGCGGTCGCGGAGGCCGCCATCCGCGCCGCGGACGCCACCACTCGCGACTTCGCTGTGCTGCAACCCGACGAAGCGCGCAAGCTCAATCCGGCGCTGCGGGGCGACTTCCTGGCCGCCCTGTGGTGTGGCCGGGACGGCGTGGTCGAGCCGAGGGTCGCGCTGCCCGAGCTGCGTGCCACGCTCGCCGCGTCCGGCCGGTACTCCTGGTTCCCCGGGCGCGAGGTGCGGGCGTTGGACGACCGGGCGGTGCGCGACGACCACGGGCAGACCCACGCCGGCGACCAGGTGGTTCTGGCCACCGGCGCCTGGTTCGGCGGCCTGGTCGCCGAGCTGGCCCCGGACCTGCCGGTGCGCAGGGTGCGGCTGCAGATGGCGCAGACCGAGCCGCTCGGCGAGGAGTTGACCACCTCGGTCGCGGACGCGGACAGCTTCCGCTACTACCCCGCGTTCGACACGACCCAGCTCGCCCGCGTCCAGCCCCAACCGCCGATCGCGGCCGACCGCGCCATGCAACTGCTGATGGTGCAGCGACTCGACGGCGGGCTCACCATCGGCGACACCCACGCCTACGACGAGCCGTTCGACTTCGACGTCGTGGAATCACCGTATGACCATTTGACCGAGGTGGCCGGCGCGCTGCTGGGCCGGCCGCTGCCACGGATCGTGCGCCGCTGGGCCGGCGTCTACGCGCAGTGCCTCGATCCCACCGCCGTGCTGTACCGGCGGCAGGTCGGCGCCGGCGCCTGGCTGGTGACCGGGCCGGGCGGCCGCGGAATGACATGTTCTCCGGCGATCGCCGAGGACAGCGCGAAGGAGTTGAACTGGTGAGCACGATAACGCTGGCGGTACTGGACCTGGCCGGCACCACGGTGGCCGACGACGGGCTGGTGGTCGAGGCCTTCACCCGGGCCATGGCGCGGCAGGGCGTCGAGCCGGGGAGCCCCGAATACCGCGACATGATGGCGCACGTCCAGCGCACCATGGGCGAGTCGAAAATCGCCGTGTTCCGGCACCTGACCGGCGG
Organism: Rugosimonospora acidiphila; assembly: GCF_039543385.1. NCBI lineage: Bacteria > Bacillati > Actinomycetota > Actinomycetes > Micromonosporales > Micromonosporaceae > Rugosimonospora > Rugosimonospora acidiphila. Next base: position 32,075 of record NZ_BAABJQ010000010.1, on the reverse strand, counting down.
GGACGAGGCGCGGGCGCAGCGGGCCAACGCCGACTTCGAGGTCGCCTACGGCGAACTGGTCGATGATGGGCGGTGCGCGCCGATCGACGGCGCGGCGGCGACCATCGACGCGCTGCGTACCCGCGGTGTGAAGGTCGCGCTGACCACCGGCTTCTCGCGAACCACGCAGGACCGCATCCTCACCGCGCTCGGCTGGCGGGACATCGCCGACCTCACGCTGTGCCCGGCCGAGGCGGGGCGCGGCCGGCCGTACCCCGACCTGGTGCTGACCGCGGTGCTGCGCCTGGGCATCGACGACGTCCGGACGGTGGCCACCGCCGGCGACACCACCTACGACGTGCACAGCGGCCTGCGAGCGGGCGCGAGCCTGGTGGCCGGGGTGCTCACCGGCGCCCACGACCGGCAGACCCTCGCCGACGCGGGCGCGACCCACCTGCTCGACACGGTGCGAGACCTTCCCGACCTGATCTGACTATCGCGAATCAAGGAGAGCGAAGACATGAGGCGCGTCCTTACCTCGGCAGCGGTGCTGGCCGCGGCGGCGCTGGTGGCGTCGGCGTGCGGCAGCGGCACCGGTGCCTCGGCGTCGACCAAGAGCGGCGGCGACGACAAGACCGTGACCATCTACAGCGCGGACGGGCTGGCGGACTGGTACCAGAAGCAGTTCGCCGCGTTCACCGCTCAGACCGGCATCAAGGTGCAGTACGTCGAGGCCGGCTCCGGCGAGGTGGTCTCCCGGATGGAAAAGGAGAAGGCCAACCCGCAGGCGGACGTGCTGGTGACTTTGCCGCCGTACATCCAGGACGCGGACAAGAACAAGTTGCTCGCCGCCAACACGGTGCCGGGGCAGGACAAGGTGACCGGCGCCTCGACCGACTACGTGCCGCTGGTCAACAACTACCTGTGCTTCATCTACAACCCGGATGTCGCCAAGCCCGCGCCGACCACCTGGGACGACCTGCTCAACCCCCGGTTCGCCAAGAAGCTCGAATACTCGACGCCGGGTGAGGCGGGTGACGGCACCGCCGTGCTCCTGCAACTGCAGCACGACTACGGCAAGCAGGGTGCGCTGGACTACCTGAAGAAGCTGGAGACCAACAACGTCGGCCAGTCCGCCTCGACCGGCAAGCTGGAGCCCGAGGTGAGCAACGGCCAGCTCGCGGTGGCCAACGGCGACGTGCAGATGAACCTGTCCTCCATCAACACCGACAAGTCGAACTTCAAGCTGTTCTTCCCGGCCAAGCCCGGCGGCACACCCTCCACGTTCGCCCTGCCGTACGTGATGGGTCTCGCGGCCGGTGCGCCGCACGCGGACGCGGGCAAGAAGCTGGAGGAGTTCCTGCTTTCCACCCAGGCGCAGACCGATGTCAGCTCGCAGGCGTACGGCATCCCCGTGCGCAGCGACGTGACGCCGACCGACGCCAACGCCCAGGTGGTCGAGCAGACCCTGAAGGGTGTGACCGTCTGGTCGCCCGACTGGAACCAGATCCTCGCCGACCAGGACTCCGATCTGGCCGCCTACAAGCAGGCGCTGGGCTTGTCGTGACGCAAGCGGAACTCGGGGGCGCGACGAGGCTCGCCGCGCCCCCGGCGATCCAGATCGCCGGGGTGACAGTCCACTATGGGCGCACTCCGGCCCTGGTCGACTTCAGCCTGGACGTGGCGGCCGGCGAGACGGTGGCGCTGCTCGGGCCGTCCGGCTCCGGGAAGTCGACCGCGCTCAAGGCGGTCGCCGGGTTCGTCCAGCCGTCGTCCGGGCGCATCCTGCTCGGCGGGCGGGACGTCACCCACGAACCACCGCACGGCCGCGGGGTGGGCGTGGTGGTGCAGCAGTACGCGCTGTTCCCCCACCTCACGGTCGCCGAGAACGTCGCCTTCGGGCTGCGCGCCCGGCGCCGCCCGCGCGCCGAGGTCTCGGTGCGGGTCCGCGAGCTTCTCGACATGGTCGGTATGGCGGGCTTCGCCGGCCGCCGCCCCCGTGAGCTGTCCGGCGGCCAGCAGCAGCGGGTGGCCATCGCCCGCGCGCTGGCCATCCGGCCCAACGTCCTGCTGCTCGACGAGCCGCTGTCCGCGCTGGACGCCGCGCTGCGCGCGGACATGCTCGCGGAGTTGCAACGACTGCGCGACGAACTGCCCGACGTCGCGATCCTCTACGTCACGCACGACCAGGGCGAGGCGCTGGCCCTGGCTGGGCGCATCGCGGTGATGCGGGACGCCCGGCTGGTGGACGTGGACGACGCGCAGCGGCTCTATCGCCTCCCGCCGAGCCGGTTCACCGCCTCGTTCCTCGGCGGGGCGAACCTGTTGCCGGCGACCGTGCTCGACGGCTCGGACGGCGATGCGCTGATCGGCGTCCGGATTGGAACCTCGACGCTGCGCGCCGAGGCGACCGCCCGGTTCTCGGCGGGCCAGCGGGTACTGGTCTGCCTGCGCCCGCACACCCTGTCGGTGCGCGAACCCACCGCCGCCGGCCTGCCGGCGACCCTCACCGGGGTGCAGTGGCGCGGTTCGTCGTACCGGCTCACCTGCCTGGTCGACGAGCCGGCGATGGACGTACACGTCGACGTGCCGAACGTGGACGGCCTGCCCGCACCCGGGCAGCGGGTGGTGATCGCCGTACCCGAGGTGGGTGCCAGCGTCGTACCTGACCGGGACGAGCCGTGAGGCGGGCGCACGGGCTGTGGGTACTGCCGCCGGCGCTGCTGGTCGCCGGGGTGTTCGGGTACCCGCTGGTGCTCGTGGCCCTGCAGTCCGCCCGTACCGACGGCGGCGCCTGGACCGCGCTGTCCTGGCGGCTGGTGACCGGATCGCACGAGTTCCAGGCGGCGATCGGCGCCACCGTGCTCATTGCCGTCGCGGCCACCGCCGGATGCCTGCTGCTGGGCACGTTCTTCGCGCTGGTCATCGCGTTCGTGCCGTTTCCCGGTGCCCGGCTGGTCTCCCGGCTGGTCGACACCATGCTCGCCTTTCCCAGCTTCCTGATCGCGCTGTCCTTCACCTTCCTGTACGGCGCCGCCGGCGTGCTGCACGCCGCCGGCGTACCGATATCCGGCTTTCTCTACACGCGGTGGTGCGTGATCCTGGCCGAGATCACCTTCTACACGCCGTTCGTCATGCGGCCGGTGCTCGCCGCGTTCACCCAGGTGCCCGCCGACCGGCTGAACGTCGCGGCGTCGCTGGGCGCCCGCCCGTGGCGGGTGGTCCGCCAGGTCATCCTGCCCGAGGCGCTGCCGGCGCTGGCCGCCAGTGGCAGCCTCACCCTGCTGCTGACCCTCAACGAGTTCGGCATAGTGCTGTTCATCGGCGCGAAGGACGTCACCACCCTGCCCATGCTCGTGGAGACCAAGGGCGTGGTCACCTTCGACTACCCGGGCGCGTGCGTCGTCGCGGTGGTCGAGGTGGCGTTGTCGCTCGCGCTGTACTCCCTGTACCGCTGGGTCTTCCGCCGTTACGAGCGGTCCGGCTCGGCACGTCCGGCGCCGCGTCACGAGCCAGACCAGTCGCCCGGGGGTGACCGTGCTGCTCTGGTCGCGTAGCGCCCGCCGGTGGGTGTGGCTGGCCTTCGCCATTGTGTTCGGGGCGATCGTGCTGGCCCCGCTGGCCATCCTCGTGCTCGCCGGGTTCGCCCGCTCGTGGAACGGCGTGCTGCCCACCCAGTTCACCACCGGCCATCTACGCGACGCGGTGGCCGGCGACCAGCTGGCCAGCCTGATCGTCAGCCTCCAGACGGCCGCCATCGCGGGCCTGCTGGCGGTCGTCGCCGGCAGTTGGGCGGCGCTGGCGGTGCCGGCCGCGCCGCGATGGCTGCGCCGGGTGGTGGATTCCCTACTGCACCTGCCGGTCGCGGTGCCCTCGGTGGTGGTCGGGCTGGGACTGCTCGTCGCGTTCAGCCAACGGCCGTTGCTGCTCAACGGAACCCGGTGGATAGTGCTCATCGCCCACGCCGTGCTCGTGGTGGCGTTCGCGTACTCCACGGTGTCGGCGGCGGTCACCCGCGCCGATCCCGCCTACGCCGAGGTGGCCGCGTCGCTGGGCGCCCGGCCGGCGCGGGTGCTGTGGCGGGTGCGCCTGCCGATGCTGCTGCCGGCGATCGGCGCCGCGGCGAACCTGTCCATCGCGCTGTCCATGGGCGAGGTGGGCGCGACCATCATGGTGTACCCGCCGGACTGGCGCACCGTACCGGTCACCATCTTCACCCTGACCGACCGCGGCAACGCGTTCGACGCGGCGGCGGACACCCTGCTGCTGCTCGCCGCCTCACTGGTCGCGCTCACGATCATCGGACGGCTGACCCGCGGCCACGCCGCGCACCGCTGAGCCGCCGGCGGCCCGACACTCCCCCTCGCCGGGCCGCTGGCCCACGCCGGCCGTCCGGCGCTCCCCCTCGCCGGGCGGCCGCCCTCCGCGTCGACTGCCGCCACGAAATCCACGCGACGCACGGCAACCCGCGTTGCTACCGTCGCGTCATGACTCTTTCGCGTCCGGTCATGATGCCCCGCCACCGGGACGGCTGACGGGCGCGACGACGCGTTTCGAGACCCCCGGGTTCGGGGGCCCGACGCGGTTCGTGGGTCGACTCTCCGGGCCCTTCCGCCGGCAGGAGGTCCGCCCATGACCCGCGTGTATCTGACCACCACCATCCCGTACGTCAACGCCGCACCGCACCTGGGCTTCGCGCTGGAGGCCGTGCAGGCCGACGTGCTGACGCGCCACCACCGTCAGCGCGGCGACGAGGTGCGGCTGCTGACCGGCACCGACGACAACTCCCTGAAGAACGTGCTGGCGGCCGAGGCCGCCGGGCTCCCCGTGCAGCAGTACGTCGACTCCAACGCCGAGGCGTTCGCGGCGCTGCGCGAACCGCTCGCCCTGTCCTACGACGACTTCATCCGCACCAGCCGCGATCCGCGGCACCGAGCCGGCGTGCGCCGGCTGTGGCACGCGTGCGCCGAGGCCGGAGACCTGTACCGGGCCCGGTACGAGGGCCTGTACTGCGTCGGCTGCGAGCACTACCTGACCGAGGACGAACTCGACGCCGGGTGCTGCCCCGAACATCGGGTACCGCCGGCCCGCCTCGCCGAACAGAATTGGTTCTTCCGGCTGTCCCGGTACGCCGGCCGCATCCACGAGGCCATCGCGAGCGGCCGGCTGCGGATCGAGCCGGCGGGCCGGCGCAACGAGGTGCTGTCGTTCATCGAGGGCGGGCTGCGGGACTTCTCCGTCTCCCGTTCCCGGCAACGCGCCCGGGGCTGGGGAATCCCCGTACCGGGCGACGACGACCAGGTGGTCTACGTGTGGTGGGACGCGCTGGGCAACTACGTCACCAGCCTGGGATACGGCGGCGACGAGCGGGCGTACCGCACCTGGTGGGCCGGCTCCGACCGGCGGGTACACCTGATCGGTAAGGGGGTGCTGCGCTTCCACGCCGTCTACTGGCCGGCCATGCTGCTGTCGGCGGGATTGCCGCTGCCGACCGACATCCTGGTGCACGACTACCTGACCGTGGACGGGCAGAAGATCAGTAAGTCGTCGGGTGCCCGAGTGGATCCGGTCGAGCTGGCCAATCGGTACGGCACCGACGCGGTGCGCTGGTGGCTGCTGCGCGAGGTACCCAGGGTCGGCGACGTCGACTTCACCGTGGAGCGGCTGATCGCCCGGGCCAACGACGACCTCGCCGGCGGGGTGGGCAACCTGGTCAGCCGGGTCGTGACGATGGCGCACCGCTACCGCGCCGGCCGAGTGTCCGCGACGCCGGGCCAGGCCGAGCTTCCTGGGGCCTGCCGCACCGCGACCGTACTGGTCGACACCGCCCTCTCGGACGGTGACTTCCGCCGGGCCACGGCGGCGGTGTGGTCGATCGTCGAGCACGCCAACCGCGAAATCGAGCGGGTACGCCCCTGGGAGCTGGCCCGGGCGGAACGCGCCGGTGATGCCCGGGCCGGCGAGGAGCTGGATGCCTGCCTGTCCGGGCTGCTGGCGGCGTGCCGGTGCCTCGGCGAACGGCTCGCCGCGTTCCTGCCCGGTACGGCGGCCGGGGTTCTGGTCACGTGCACCCCGGCCGACGGGCTGCTGCCGCCACCGGAGCCGCTATACCCCCGCATCCAGCCGTGAACGGCACCCGCTCGGTCATCGCTCCGTTGTGGACAGACGAGGCGACCCATCGTCACGCGCGACGGGGCGGGCGCCGCCGGTCACACCGCCGATGGGTATTCGGGCTGATCGGGGTAGCCAGGCTGAGCCTGCGGCGCGGGGTAACCGGGCTGAGCCTGCGGCGCGGGATAGCCCGGCTGAGCCTGCGGCGCCGGGTAACCAGCCTGGGCCTGCGGCGCGGGATAGCCCGGCTGAGCCTGCGGCGCGGGATAGCCCGGCTGAGCCTGCGGCGCCGGGTAACCAGCCTGAGCCTGCGGCGCGGGATAGCCCGGCTGGGCCTGCGGGGCCGGGTAACCGGGCTGAGCCTGCGGGGCCGGGTAACCGGGCTGGGCCCCTGGGACGGGGTAGCCCGGCTGGGCCCCCGGAGCGGGGTAGCCGGTGGAGGGCGGGTAACCGGTCAGGTTCCGTTGCGCCGCAGCGTTTGCCTTCGCGGCACGGCGCGAGGTCACCGCCCGAATAATGAACAGGATCGGCACGGCGAACACGTAGTAGAAGAGGAAGTATTCGGTGCCGTTGAACAGGAATGCCAGGTAGAACCCGTAGCCGAACATGATGATGCCGATCACGATGCTCAGCACCCGCGCACGCGTGGTCTGGCCACCGAGAGCCGCGCCCATGACAATCATGAGCACGCCGCTGACCAAGAGCAGGATGGTATAGACAGCAAACACGGCTTCTCCGCAGGGGTAGATCGGCTCGACCGGCCGCCTACCCTAAGCGAAATCAAATCCCCGCGCAGCCCTACTTTCGCGCGGTCAACCGTCCGCTGCCAGGACAGATCGCGGTAACGCGGAATCGAAAGGCCGGGTTGGGCCGCGCTTGCCCCGAAATTCGGAGGCAGGTTGTACGGCGCCCGCCACCCTCTGGTGGCGCCACCCGTCAGCTTCCTGACATGCGGGCCTCCCACGCAGCGGGAAGGACAGCAACTCGCCAGGCAGCTTGAGCAGGCGCCCAAACCCCGCGGTTCACCGCCGACGAGCGGCATCGTTCCCGCACCCCGTCGCGTCAGCGATCCCTAATGCGGCGCGGTCGGCAACCGTCCCGCCGCCTTGCGCACGATGGAGTACATCGACACCAGAGCCCACACGCCCTCGAGCAGAATGAAGCCCCATTCGAGATTCACAACCGCGGTGACGGTGAGGATCGCCGAGCCGACCGCGTTGGAGATGAGGTAGCGGTAGCTGGACGAGTCGAGACGGCCGAGCTGAGCGGCCACGAACGCGGCCAGAATGAGCAGCGAGCCGACGATCTGGATAACGTCAAACATCACGAAGCACCACCGACACCGTCTTGTCGCTGTCCGGGTACGGTGTGCCTCGTCCGGGACGCCCACGTCCTCGCGGGGGCAGCCACTCGATTGTAACGAGCCGTTGCCCCGTGACATGGCCAGATTCGTCACCCTCTGGGACGGGCCGGCACCATCGAACTCGACCGGGCGATGGAAGACTCGACCGGGCGACGGAAGAATTGCCGCGCCGGATTCGACGGCGTCAGGGGATTCGACGGCGTCAGGCCAGGTCGGTACCGGGGTCGATGGACCAGTGGTTGGCCCGCAGAATCCGGCCGGCGAACGTCACGTCCTTCTCCCCCGCGAACGTGAAGCCCAGCGAGCGGCAGATGCCGTTGGACGCGGCGTTGGAGGCACCCGGGAAGGCGTGCACCACCCCCCATCGCCCGTCCTCGCAGGCGCGTTCGAGCAGTGTGCGGGCGGCACGCTTGCCCAGCCCACGCCCCTGGAACTCGGGCAGCACCATCCACCCGACCTCGGAGGCCGGCTCGCCGTCCAGCTCATGGGTGAACAGTGTGACGGTGCCGGCCACGGCCGAGGGCTCGGCGCCGTCCGGAACGACCATCTTGATCCATTCGTCGTCGCGAGCCGCGCTGCGCACATCCCTCTCGACCTTCGCCTCCATGCCCTCGCGCGGCAGCGGACCGCCGAGTTCGGCCATCATCACGGGGTCGCAACGCATCCGCACGTAGGCGTCGAGGTCACCGAGCTCGACATCGCGCAACAGCATCGGCCACTCCGTCCGCTCCGGCCCATCGCAGCATCGCAACATCGCGGTCACCATGCCGCCGGCGGGGGCGCCGTGTCCGTCCGGTCGGCGCGGCGGGTCCGCCCGCACCGCCTCGTCATACCAACGAAGCGCTGGGTTGAGCACGAGAGAATTCGCCATCTTCGTACTCGGCGGACGGGACCAGTTCATCGGCGCCGGGGCCGGGAAGCTCGGCGGGCAGGTCGAACAACGGGAACAGGCGCTCCGCGTCGAGGTAGGTGACGGTGTCCGTGATCAGGCCGCCCGACACCTCGACGATGACGAGCGCGAACGGCCGGTACCCGGAGCCGTCGGCCGACCGGTACTGTCCGAACGCCGCCGAGCCGTTGGCCAGGGTCGGCAGCAGCCGGGCGCCTCCGCCGGGCCGCCGGGCGGCGAGCAGCGCCTCGCGGATTTCGTCGCGGCCGCGCAGCCACCACGCGAACGGCGGCATCGACATCGTGGCGTCCCCGTGCAGCAGCGACACGAGCGCCTCGACGTCGTGGCGCTCGACGGCGTCGCGGTACCGGGCCAGCAGCCGCCGGTGGGCATCGTCGAGCCGGCTGGCCGGCCCCGCGCCCGGCGCGCCGTCGGCGGACCCGATACCCGCACCGGGTGCCGGGCCGCCGGCCGCGTTGGCGGCCCGCAACGTCGACCGTGCCCGCTGGAGTGCGCTGGTCACCGACGCGACGCTGGTGTTCAGCTGGGCGGCGACCACCGACCCCTTGAAGCACAGCACGTCGCGCAGGATGAGCACGGCGCGCTGCCGGGGCGGCAGGCGCTGGAGTGCGGCGACGAACGGCAGCCGGATGGTGTCGCGCCACGCGCTCAACCGCGCCGGGTCGCCGTGCGCCGGCCGGATGCGGGCGTCCGGAACCGGCTGGATCCAGCCGGCCGCGGGCAGTGGATAGCCCAACGACTCGCCGGCGCGCGACGGCGAGCCCAGATCCATCGCGAGCGCCCGCCGCCGGGCGCCGCGCAGCAGGTCGAGGCAGACGTTGGTGGCGATGGCGTACAGCCACGACCGCAGCGGGGCGCGGTTCTCGTCGTACCCGTCGAAGCCGCGCCAGGCACGCACCACGGTCTCCCGCGCGGCGTCCTCGGCCTCGAACGCCGAACCGAGCATCCGGTAGCAGTAGCCGAGCAGGTCGACCCGGAACTCGTCGAGCCGAGGATCCACCGGAACAGGGTGCCGAGGATCCATCAGAACAGGGTGTAGCCGCCGTCGATCACCATTACCGCACCGGTCATGAAGCTGGACGCGCCGCTGGCCAGGAACACCACCGCACCGCCCAGCTCCTCGGGCAGCCCGTACCGCTTCATGGCGGCCGGCTCGACGCACCACTCGCGGTACTCGGGCCGGTCGACCGGGGACGCCTCGGTGAGGATGTACCCGGGTGCGATCGCGTTGACCCGCACCCCGTGCGGCGCCCACTCGGCCGCCAGCGCCTTGGTCAGCTGGTGCACCGCCGCCTTCGACGCCAGGTACGGCGGCTGCCACCGGGGCCGGTTGACGATCATCCCGGACATCGAGCCCACGTTGACGATGGCTCCGCCGCCGCGCTCGACCATCTGAGCCCCGACCGCCTTGCTGCAATACCAGACGCCGTCGAGGTTGGTGGCCAGCACCTCGCGCCACACCTCGTCCGGCGTCTCCAGCGCCGGCGAGCCGATGCTGATGCCGGCGTTGTTGACCAGCACGTCGATCGGGCCCAGTTCGTCGGTCACCCGCCGCACCATCAGGTCGACCTGCGCCGGGTCGGTCACCTCCAGGCCCACCGGCAGCGCGGTGATACCGGCGGCGCGCAGCTCATCGGCGGCCCGCTGCGCCGGTTCCAGGGTGCGGGCGGTCACCGCGACCGCGGCGCCGGCCTCGCCCAGCGCCTGGGCCAGGGCCCGGCCGATGCCGCGGCTGGCACCGGTGACCACGGCCACCTTGCCGTTCAGAGAGAAGGATTCGAGCACCGTCATGGTTCAGGACACGTCCACAATTCGATCGATAATCATCTGCGCCGCGCCGAGAACGCCGGCGTCGATGCCGGTGGACAGGCGCTCGATGAGCAGGGTCTGGGTGGCCAGCGGCAGGCACCGTTCGTAGAGCGCGGCCCGCATGCTGGCCAGCAGCGGTTCGCAGTCGGCCAGCAGGCCGCCGATGAGTACCGCCTGCGGGTTGAAGAAGTTGACCACGACCGAGAGAATCTCGCCGATCGCCCGGCCGGCCGCGCGCACGATCGCGGTGGCGTGCGGATCTCCGTGGTCCACCAGCCGCATCACGTCCGCCGGACTGCTCACCGCGATCCCGCGCTGCGACAGCGCGGTGACCAGGGCAGCGCCGCTCGCGACCGCCTCCAGGCAACCGGTGTTGCCACAGCTGCACAGCGGCGCGGGCTCCTCCACGGTGATGACCCGGCAGTGGCTGATGTCACCGGCCGAGCCCTGCGCCCCGCGGTGCAGCTGACCGGCCGAGATGACCCCGGCCCCGATCCCGCTGCCGGCCTTGACGTAGACCGCGTGGTCCAGCTCGGCGTGGGCCGACCGGTGCTCGCCGAGCGCCATGAGATTGGCGTCGTTGTCCACCGCTATCGGCACGTCGAGCCGCTCGGAGCAGAACCGGTACACGTCGAAGCCGTTCCAGCCCGGCATCCGGGACGGTGACACGATCCGGCCGGCGCTGTGCTCGACCGGCCCCGGCACGCCGACGCCGACGCCGCGCAGCAGCGCGCCGCGACCGCCGTCGCCGGGTTGACCGCCGTCGCTCGATCCACCGCCGTTGGCCGAGCCACCGCCGTTGGCCGGGCCACCGCCGTTGGCCGGGCCACCGCCGTTGGCCGGGCCACCGCCCTTGCCCGGCGGGCCGCCGTCGCCGGACGGTTCGACCGCGGCACGCGGCCCGCTGGCGGCCAGCTCCTGGACCACGTCGAGCAGCTTCCCGAGTACCGGCTCGGGGCCGTCGTTGACCTCGACCGCCAACGACCGCACGGCGACCACGCGCCCGGACAGGTCGAGCGTGGCGACCCGGGCGTGGTGTGCGCCGAGGTCGATGGCCCCGATCAGGCCGCCGTCGCCCGGAACCTCCAGTTGGCGCGGCCGGCGCCCGCCGCGGGACTTGCCCGCCCCCACCTCGCGCAGCCACCCGTCCCCGATCAGCGACTCCACGCGCTGGGAAACGGTGGATGGGGATAAACCAGACAATCGCGCTAAATCAGCACGGCTCGCTGCCGCCCCGCTCGCCACCAGCCGCAACAGGTCGCGAGTGCTCCCCTTAGCCGCTGTTCCGGCTGCGTCATCGACAGTCACGTCTGGTTCTTAGCACCGTGGGCTTTTTTCGGCAAGCTGTTGACTTGATTCTGGCAGATGCCTTAGATGGCGTGAGATAGTCCAGGGAAGCGATGACTTCGTTCGGTAGCTGGAGGAAGAGGGGGTAGCCATGTCCACGAGCCCTCCGCTTGACTTGACCCGACAAAAGGGGCAAGCCGATCAGTCGGCGCCGCCGATGGTGGCGGTCCGGAAGCTCAACAAGTCGTTCGGGGATCACCACGTACTCAAGGACGTCGACCTTGAGGTCGCGCCGGGCGAGGTGGTGGTGGTGATCGGACCGTCTGGCTCCGGAAAGTCCACCCTGTGCCGCTGCCTGAACCGGCTGGAAGTGGCCGGCGACGGCGATATCGATATCGATGGCCGGCCGCTACCCGCTGAGGGCCGCGACCTGGCCCGGCTGCGCGCCGAGGTCGGCATGGTGTTCCAGTCGTTCAACCTGTTCGGTCACCGCACCGTCCTGGAGAACGTGATGCTGGGCCCGACCAAGGTCCGTCACCTGGGCAAGTCCGAGGCTCGGGCCGAGGCGCTGGCGCTGCTCGACCGGGTCGGCATCCGCGACAAGGCGGACGACTTCCCGGCGCAGCTGTCCGGCGGGCAGCAGCAGCGCGCGGCGATCGCCCGCGCGCTGGCCATGCACCCGAAGGTCATGCTCTTCGACGAGCCGACCTCGGCGCTGGACCCCGAGATGGTCAACGAGGTCCTCGACGTGATGGTCTCCCTCGCCGCGGAGGGCATGACCATGATCGTGGTCACCCACGAGATGGGCTTCGCCCGTCGCGCGGCGGACCGGGTGATCTTCATGGACGACGGGCGAATCGTCGAGACAGGTACCCCCGACGAGTTCTTTGCCGCGCCACGCACCGAGCGGGCGCGGGATTTTCTATCCAAGATTCTTCAGCACTGATCCTCGGAGTGAGTGACATGTCCAGTTTGAAGACGAAGCTGGTGCCGCGTAAGAGCGCAGCTTTGGCGGCGGTGGCGGCCGCGACCGTCCTCGCCGTCGCGGCCTGCGGCGGCGGCAGCGGTTCGAGTAGCAGCGCCGCCGGCTCGACGAGCAACAGCGGGCTCGGCGGCAGCGGCGTACTGGCCCAGTCGGTGTACGACTCGGCCCCGGTGGCGCCGGCGTCCGCGATTCCGGCCGGCTCGACCATGGCGATGATCAAGCAGAAGGGTCAGCTGACCATCGGTGCCGCACTGGACGCGCCGCTGCTCTCGCAGCAGGACCCGACCAACGGCAAGATCGAGGGCTTCGACGCCGACCTGGCCAAGCTGCTGGCGAAGTACATCACCGGCACGACCAACGTGAAGACGGTGACCATCGGCACCCAGACCCGTGAGGCGATGCTGTCCTCCAAGCAGGTGGACGCGGTGTTCAACACGTACACCATCACGCCGGAGCGGGCCTCGCAGGTCGCCTTCGCCGGGCCGTACATGAGCTCCGGCCTCGCGGTCGCGGTCAAGAGCAGCGACAACAGCATCCACAGCGTGAAGGACCTGTCCGGCAAGACGGTCATCGTCGGCGCGAACACGCCGGCCATCACCGAACTGCCCAAGGCGGCGCCGAACTCCAAGCAGGTCGCGTTCGGCACCGACCCGGAGGCCGTGCAGGCCCTGACCCAGGGCCGCGGCGTCGCGTACGTGCAGGACCTGACGCTGCTCGCCTCGGACGCCAAGGCGAATCCGGCCATCAAGGTGGTCGGCCAGCCCTTCACCTCCGAGCCGTACGGCATCGGCCTGAACCACGACGACGCGCAGTTCAAGACGTTCGTCAACAACTGGTTGAAGACGATTGAGTCGGACGGAATCTGGGCCAAGGTCTACCAGGCGACCCTCGGCTCGGTCGTTCAGGGCCCGGTGCCCACGCCGCCGGCCATCGGCTCGGTCGACGGATCCTGAGGCATCGGCTAGCCAGCCATGAATGCGCTCACCGGACACCTCAGTGTGCTCGGCCACGGGGTGGTCACGACGGTCGAACTGACCGCCGTGACCACCGTCGCGGCCCTGCTGCTCGGCATCATCGTCGCGATCCTGCGAATTTCGCCCGTGCCGATGCTTCGCGGGATCGGGCTGGTGTACGTCGAGGTTCTGCAAAACCTGCCGCTGCTGGCCCTGCTGGTGTTGTTCGTGTTCGCCTTTCCCCAGATCGGCATCACGTTCCCGTTGTTCACCTCGGCAGCTATCGTGATCGCGGCCTATGAGGGCGCGTACATGGCCGAGGCGATACGCGCCGGCATAAATACGGTCGCGGTCGGCCAGGCCGAGGCGGCCCGCGCGATCGGGCTGACCTTCAGCCAGAGCCTGCGCTACGTCATCCTGCCGCAGGCGCTGCGCGCGGTCATCCAACCGATCGGCAACATCTGCATCGCGCTGCTGATGAACACCTCGCTGGCCGCGGCGGTCGGCGTGGTCGAACTGACCCAGGCCGCCAACAACGTGAACCTCGTCGAGGCCCAGCCCATCGAGGTCTTCACCGGTGCCGGCCTCGCCTACATGGTGCTGGCGCTGATCATCGGCTTCACCACCGGGCGCCTGGAGCGGAAGCTGGCGATCGTCCGATGAGCGGGCGAAGCGAGCGAATCACGCGGCTCAGTGGGCTCGTGCCTCATCGGGCCGGCGAGCGAAGCGAGGCGGCACGCATGAGCGGGCGAAGCGAGGCGGCACGCATGAGCGGGCGAAGCGAGGCGGCACGCATGAGCGGGCGAAGCGAGGCGGCACGCATGAGCGGGCGAAGCGAGGCGGCACGCATGAGCGGGCGAAGCGCGCGAATCACGCGGCTCAGTGGGCTCGTGCCTCATCGGGCCGGCGAGCGAAGCGAGGCGGCACGATGAAAGATAATCAGAGGCTTCTTTTTGACGAGCCCGGGCCTCGCGGGAAGCGCCGGATCCGCATCGCCACGGTGGTCGGGGCGGTGGTCGTGGTCGCCGCGATCGCGCTCGCCGTCCGGCAGTTCGCCAACCACGGTGAGCTGGCCGCGGACCGGTGGCAACCGTTCACCCAGTGGCCGATCTGGCGGTACCTGCTCAACGGGCTGTGGGCGACGGTACGGGCGGCGGCCGCAATCGCCGTGCTCGGCGGCGCGTTCGGCCTGCTGCTGGCCCTGGGTCGGCTGTCGCGCCGGCGCCTGCCCCGGTACCTGGCCGGTGCGTACGTGGAGATCTTCCGCACCGTACCGGCGCTGCTGATGATCTACGTGACCCTGTTCGCCCTGCCCCACTACGGGCTGAACTTCTCCTTGTTCTGGAAGCTGGTCCTGCCACTGGTGGTGGCCAACTCGGCCGCGTTCGCGGAGATTTTCCGGGCTGGCATCAGGGCACTGGATCGCGGCCAGACCGAGGCCGGCCTGGCCATCGGCCTTCGCCCGGGGCAGGTGATGCGGCTGGTGGTGCTGCCGCAGGCGGCGCTGCGGCTGGCCCCGTCGCTGGTCAGCCAGCTGGTGGGTCTGCTGAAGGACACCTCGCTGGGTTTCGTGGTCAGCTACACCGAACTGCTCTACAGCGGGCAGGTGCTGTCCTCCTTCACGCACCTGCTCATCCAGACATTCCTGATGGTGGCGCTGCTGTACCTGGTGGTCAACGCGTCCCTGTCCAAGTTCGCCCGGGTCCTACAGGCCCGCGGCGGGCGACTGTTCGTCCGGCGCCGGCGATCGGTGGCCCCGTCCGACAACCTGCCGCCACTGGTGTCGCAGCGCGGAGGTGCGGTGTGAACCGGCGTCGGCCAGTACCCGAGAGCGACCCAGTACCCGAGAGCGACATGGTGTCCGTGCCCCAGGCGGCCGGCGAGCGGAACGAGGCGAACCGATGACTGAATACGCGGAACTCGCCCGGGTGACGCGCAACGGCTTCCTGGAGAGCCGGCACTACGGCAGCGTGGTGGTGCTCGACCCGGACGGCAAGGTGGTGCTGTCCGCCGGGGTACCCGACGAGCCGGTGCTGCCGCGCTCCACCCTCAAGCCGCTGCAGGCCCTCGCCACGCTGGAGGCCGGCGCGCCGCTGAGCGGGCCGGCGCTGGCCATCGCCGCCGGCAGCCACACCGGCGACGACCGGCACGTGGCGGTCGTGACGGCCATCCTCGCGGCGGCCGGGCTGCCGGTCGGCGCACTGCACAACGTGCCGGACTGGCCCGAGGACGAGGCGGCCCGGTTCCGGATGATCCGGGCCGGCGAGGGGCCGCAGCGGATCCGGATGAACTGCTCCGGCAAGCACGCGGCGATGCTCGCGGCCAGCGCGGGACACTCCTGGGCCACCGACGAGCGGTACCTGGACCCGGCGCACCCGATCCAGTCGCAGGTGCGGGAGACCGTGACGCGGCTGACCCGTACCCCGGTCACGCACGTGGCGGTCGACGGCTGCGGTGCTCCCCTGTTCGGGCTGGCGCTGCGCGGCCTGGCCGAGGGGTTCCGGTCGCTGGTACTCGCGCCGGCCGGCAGCCCGGAGGCCGAGGTGGCCGACGCGATGCGGGGCTACCCGGAGTACGTGGGCGGCTGGAACGGCCACCCCAACACGGAACTGATGCAGGCGGTGCCGGGGATGGTCGCCAAGGGTGGTGCGGAGGGCGTACTCGCGGCGGCGACCCGCGACGGGTACGCGGTGGCCGTGAAGGTCATCGACGGCAGCCCCCGGGCCACCACCATCGTGGCGCTCACCGCACTGGAGGCGGCCGGCGTACCGACGCCGGGCGCGCAGCGGCTGCGCACCGTACCCGTGCTGGGCGGCGGCGAGACCGTCGGCGCCATCGAGGGCTTCATCGAGGGCTTCATCGAGGGCGCCGCCTAGCGGCCGGCCGGGATCCGGCCGGGCTCGGCGCCACCACCAATGGGAAGAGGAACTGATGACCACGTTCGAGATCTGCATAGACAGCGTCGAGGGGGCGGTGGCCGCCGAACAGGCCGGTGCCGACCGGGTCGAGCTGTGTTCCGCGCTGTTCGACGGCGGACTCACCCCCAGCATCGGCACCATCGAGACCGCGGTGAAGAGCGTCAGCCGCATCCGGGTGCACGTCATCGTGCGCCCGCGCGGCGGTGATTTCATCTACTCCCCGGCCGAGATCGAGTCGATGGTCCGGGACGTACGGGCGGCGGTCGCGGCCGGGGCGCACGGCATCGTGATCGGGGCGCTGACCCCCGAGGGCGACATCGACCTCGACACCACGCGCCGACTCATCGAGGCGGCCGGCGACGCGAGCATCACCTTCCACCGGGCCTTCGACATGGTCCGCGACCCGTTCGCCGCGCTGGAGCAGCTCGTCGAGCTGGGCGTGAACCGGGTACTGACCTCGGGCCAGGAGAGCAGCGTGCTGGAGGGTGCCCCGCTCATCGCGGAGCTGGTCAAGCGCGCCGGCGACCGGATCACGATTCTGGCCGGCGGCGGGATCAACGTTCGCAACATCTCCCGGATCATCGCCGAGACCGGGGTGCGGGAGCTGCACTTCACCGCGTCCGTGACCTCGGACAGCCCGGCGGTGTACCGCAACCCGGTGCCGTTGATGGGCGGGGTGCTGCACCGCCCCGAGTACCAGCGCACGGACACCTCGGCCGAGCTGGTCGGCCGGATGCTGTCGGCCGCCGACGCCCCGCCGACCGCCGGCTGACCACTCGGCATCCGTCAGCCGCCGGCTGACCACTCGGCATCCGTCAGCCGCCGGCTGATCGTCGTCGCGCGGGCGCGAGGGCCGCGGCCACCGCGAGGCCGAGCGCGATGGTCAGCAGGGCCGAGGCCAGCAGCGTGCCCCGGCCACCGATGGCACCTACCACCGGGCCGCCCACCAGCGTGCCGAGCGCGCCGGACGGCCCGGTGAGGGCGGAGCGGGTGGCCAGCACCCGGCTGAGTACCCCGGGCGGGCTCGCCCGCTGGAACAGCGCGGTACAGATCGCCAGGAACGGCCCGTAGATCAGGCCGCCGATCCCGAACCCGACGAGGCCGGGCAGCACGGCGTCGGTCAGCCCGGCCGGCAGCAGCGCGGCTCCCCAGCCGACGATGATGGCGACCACCACCGCCCACAGTGGACGGTGCCGCAGCAGGCCGGCGCCGAGGCCACCGAGCACGGCGCCGACCCCGAACACCGCCCAGAACGCGCCGAGCAGTCCCGGCGAGCCGTGCAGCTCCTGGGCGACGTGGATCGGCAGGGCCACCTCGACCGGCCCGTACAGGAAGAAGAACACGCACGTCACCACCACCAGCCCGAGCAGTCGAGGCTGCCCGAGGATGACCCGCCAGCCGCTGTCCCCCGGGGCCCGCGCCGGTTCCGGGTCGGTCGGCTCGACCGGTCCGGGCGGCACCGGGGCGGTGAGCCAGCAGCACGCCGCGAGTACCGCGAAGCTGACCGCGTCGGCCCCGATGACCCAGCCCGGACCGAACAGTGCGGTCAGGCCGCCGGCCAGCGCCGGTCCGACCACCACCGCGGCCTGGGTGAACGTGGACACCAGCGCGTTGCCGGCGACCCGGTCGCCGCCGTCCGGCAGGTGCTCGGCGATCAGCGTGTACGTCCCGGCGTTGCCCCAGGCGTGCAGCAGCGACGACACCGCCAGCAGCGCCACGTACCCGACCGGCCCCAGCAGCCCCGCGACGGCCAGCACCGCGATCGTGCCCAGGATCACCGCGCGCAGCGTGGCGTCGACCGCCACCAGCCGCACCCCGCGCAGCCCGCGCACCAACCTGCCGAGCGCGGCGGCGCCGACGGTGGCGGGCAGCGCGTACGCCGCGACGGCGAGGCCGGTCCACACGCCCCGGTGGTCCGCCGGCGCGATGCGCACCGCGAGCCAGGCGACCGCCACCAGGCTCATCCCGTCGCCCAGTGCGGAGACCAGCATGCCGGGCAGTACCCGGCGCAGCACCGGTTGGCGCAGCACCCGCCCGTACGGCCCGAGCCGGGGCCGTCGCGGCGGAACGGGGGGCGGATCGGGCGACGCCGGCGGCGGCGAGGTGCCGGCGGGTACGGGCTGCATCTCGAGATCTTCGGATGTGAAGCCCGGTTGATGTCAACGCATTAATCGATGGAGCCGCGGTCCGACCCGTGCCATGATCGCGGGATGCCCAGCTTCGACGAATTGCTCGACCAGGCCGTCAACGCCAACGTCGAGGGTTGGGACTTCTCCTGGCTGGACGGCCGCGCGAGTGAGGAACGCCCCGGCTGGGGCTACGCGCGGATGATGGCGGAGCGGATGTCCCACGCCCACCGAGCCCTGGAGTTGCAGACCGGCGGTGGCGAGGTGCTCGCCGGCGTACCCGAGCTGGCCACCCTCACCGTGGCCACCGAGTCCTGGCCGCCCAACCTCGCGCGGGCCGCCGCGCGGCTTCGCCCGCGGGGAGTCACCCTGGTCGCCGACGACGGCGCGGCCCTGCCGTTCCGCCCGGCCTCCTTCGACCTGGTGGTCAGCCGGCATCCGGTGAGCACCAGGTGGGCCGAGGTCTCGCGGGTGCTGCGGCCCGGCGGCACGTACTTCTCCCAGCAGATCGGACCGGACAGCGTGGTCGAGCTGACCGAGTTCTTCCTGGGCCCGCAGCCGCGCGGCCAGTCCGGGCGCGAGCCGGCGGTGGCCAGGGGCGCGGCCCAGGCGGCCGGTCTTCGGGTCGTCGACCTCCGCGAGGCACGGCTGCGTACCGTGTTCCACGATGTCGGCGCCGTGGTCTACTTCCTGCGCAAGGTTATCTGGATAGTGCCGGGCTTCACGGTCGAGCGCTACCGCGCGCGGCTGGCCCAGTTGCACGCCCGCATCCGGGCCGAGGGCCCGTTCGTCGCGCATGCCACCCGGTTCCTCATCGAGGCCCGCAGGTCCGGGTCCTGACCGCACCCGGGTCCTGACCGCACCCGGCCACGGGCCGGGCCCCGGTCACCCGGTGGTGGCCGGCTCGCTGGACGGCTCGGTCACCGCCGGCTCCGCGTAGGCGCGCGCGACGCTCGCCCGGTCGAAGACCCGCCACGTCGCGGCCGACACGGCCAGGGCCACCACGAACCCCACCCAGTACGGCGCCGCCAGGCCGAACTTGTCCGCCACGACGCCACCGAGCAGCGCGCCGACGCAGTTGCCGCCGGCCGAGATGAACAGCGTGGTGCTGCCGACCCGGCCGAGCATGTCGGGCGGGGTCAACCGCTGCCGCAGCGAACTCGCCGCGATCCCCCACAGCGCACCGTGCACCCCGAAGACGAACAGCGCGAACCCGATCAGGTACGAGCTGTGCGAGGCGGCCAGCGTCAGGTGCATGCCGGCCTCGATGAGCAGGCCGATCCGGATCGTCCAGGTCGCGGTGACCCGCCTGATCAGCCAGTCGCCGACCAGCGCACCGAGGATGGCGCCGAGCGCCATGCAGGTGAACAGCAGGCCGTACCCGACCGAGCCGAGGTGCAGCCGCTGCTTGGCCAGCAGTACCAGCACCGCCGTCGCCGCGGTGAGCGTCACGTTCAGCAGCCCGATGAGCACCGCCATGGTGCGCAGCAGCCGCTGGCTCATCAGCCAGCGGAAGCCCTCGACGATCTGCGCCTTGAACGTGCCCGCCCCGGCCGCGTCGGACGCCCCGGCCGGGTCTGACGATCGGGCCGGGTCTGACGATCGGGCCGCGTCAGGCGATCCGGCCGCAGCTGCCGACTGCGACGGCGACCGGTACCGGCCGGCCACCAGGCCGATGAGGATGGCGCTGGCCGCGTACGTGCCCGCGTTGACGAAGAACGGGATGCTCGCGGCCACCGCGAACAGGAACCCACCGAGCGGTCCGGCAAGCATCTCCTGCATCAGGGTGGCGCCGCCGCCGAGCCAGCCGTTCGCGCGTTCCAGCAGCGGCCGGGGTACGACCGCCGGAATCATCGCCTGGCTGGCCGAGCGGAACACCACCTCACCGGTGTTGACCACGAACAACACGGAGTACAGCAGCGCGATGCTGGCGTGCCTGGTCAGGATCGCCACCGCGAGGACGGCGATCACCGCCACCCGCACGGCATCGATCACGATCATCATCCGCCGGCGGTCGTACCGGTCCACGAGCACGCCACCGGGCAGCGCGAACAGCAGCCACGGCAACCAGGAGACGCCGAAGCTCGCGGACACCACCAGCGGGTTGTCGGTACGGGACGCGACGAGCAGCGGCGCCGCGATCGTCGCGAGGCCGCTGCCCAGTGCCGAGGTCGTACTGGCGGCCCAGAGCCGCGCGAACCGCCCATCAAGTCGCTGTTCTCGATCCCCCGCCATGAGGCGAAGCTACCAGGGGCGCGGCCCGTTACCGCCCGGCGCGATGGCCCCGCACGGTCAGCACGATGAGCACGAACAGGCACAACGCCGCGACAGCCGCCGCGAAATAACGCACCGCGACGAGCAGTCCGAGCGACGTGGCGAGGAAACCCACCCCGATCACCGGAACACCGACACCCAGGTACGCGACCACGTAGAAGCTGGACACCACGTCGGCGCGGCGCCGCGGCGGGGCGGCGTGATTGACCGCGCTCAGCCCGCCGAGGAAGACCAGTCCCTGGCCGGCGCCGGCGATCCCGGTCGCGACGAGCAGCAGCGCCAGCGAGGACACGCTGCCCGCGACGGCGAGCAGCACCAGCCCGGCCGCCAGCAACGGAAGGCCGGTGATGGAGAGGCCGCGCGCCGGCCTGCCGTACCCGGCGAGCTGCGCCACCGCCGAGCAGGCGAGCATCAGCGCCACGGCTGCGCCGGCCAGCAGCAGATTGCCGCTGTGCGACAGGGTGGTGACGTAGGTCGGCACGAGGGTGAGGAACAGCCCGACCACCGCGAACGCGAGCAGGGTGGCCATGCCGCTGGTGGCGAACGCCGGGCGTACGGCCGCCGGAAGCTGCGGCCGCCGGGGACGCCACGCGGTGCGCGCGGGGGAGCCGGCCGGGTGCCCGGCCTCCGGCAACGCGGCCATCGCCGCCGGTACCAGCAGCACGATCTCGACCACGAACGGCAGTACCCGAGGGGCCGGCAGGTACTGGGCGAGCAGGCCGCCCACCAGCGGCCCGAGGCCGATCCCGCCCACCGACAGCACGGTGGAGACCAGCGCCGCCCGACGCCGGTCGCCCCTCGGCTCCAGCTCGGTCAGCGCGGCGGTCAGCGCCCCGGTGGCGGCACCCACCGCGAGGCCCTGAAGCATCCGGGCGGCGTACAACCACCCGGTCCCCTGCGCCAGTGCGAAGACCAGCGACGCGAGCGCGGCCACCCCGACGGCGGGCAGCAGTACCCGACGCCGGCCGATCGCGTCCGACAGCGGCCCGAGTACCAGCAGCGACGGGATGAGCACCGCCACATAGGCCGCGAAGATCAACGTGACGGTCAGCGCGGAGAACCCGAACGCGGCCTGGTAGCCCCGGTACAGCGGGGTGGGCAGGTTGGTGCCGATGATCAGCACCAGCAGGGTGTACGCGGTGGCCAGGAACCCCCACCGCCCCCGCACCCCGCCGACCCGCTCGGTGCCCGCCCGTCCCACGGCGCCCCGCTCGGCGGCGGCCAGTGGCTCGGTGGCGCCCGTGGTCTCGGCGGCGGCCGGGATCTCGGCGCCCGGTCGGTGGTCATCGGTCCTGGTGCGGTTCGGCGACATCCGCCCTCCCCATCATGTTCGGATTTTGCGAACATAACACATGTTCGAGATTCGCGAACATGTCCGGGCTACCATGATGGAATGGCAAGCCGCACCGCTACCGAGCTCGTCCACCCCGACCGGGGCGAGCTGCGCTTCACCGACGTGGCGGCGGCGCTCAGCGACCCGGTACGCCTCGCCATCGTGGCCCGGCTCGCGCAGGTGGCACCGGATGGCGAGCTGGCCTGCGGCACGTTCGCGCTTCCGGTCAGCAAGTCCACCCAGAGCGGCCACTTCAGGACGCTGCGCGAGGCCGGGGTGATCCGGCAGCGCGACGAGGGGACCCGACGGCTCAACCGGCTGCGGCGGGACGACCTCGACGCACTCTTCCCCGGGCTGCTCGACCTCGCGATCGCGCAGGGCCACCGGGAGCTTTCCAGCTGGTCGGCGGCCGAAGACGCTCGGGCGGACGCACCCGCGGGCGGTCGCACCCGCTGACGCGAGCCCGGACGAGACGGCCGGCGCGAGCTACGCTCGGCCGATGCTGATCGGATTCGGACTGCCCGTCTCCGGCGCCTGGGCCGGCCCCGACAATGTGACCCGGTTCGCCACCGAGGCCGAAAGACTCGGCTACCACTCGCTGTGGACCTTCCAGCGGCTGCTCGTCGACGCCGACCTGCGGGCCGATCCCGTGTACCACGACGTGCTGGATCCGTTGCTGTCGCTGGCCTTCGCCGCCGCGCACACCTCGCGGATCCGGCTCGGCGTCTCCATCGTCAACTTCCCGTTCGTCTCACCGGCCTACCTGGCCAAGCAGGCGGCAACCCTCGACGTGCTGTCCGCCGGCCGGCTCGACCTCGGGCTCGGCGCCGGCTGGTCGCCGCTGGAGTTCGCCGCGAGCGACGCGACCACGCCGCGGCGCGGGGCCCGGATGAAGGAATACCTGCAGGTGTTGCACACCCTGTGGAGCGACGAGGTGAGCCGCTACGACGGCGAGTTCTACACGGTGCCGGCGAGCCGCATGTCGCCCAAGCCGGTACAGCGCCCGGGGCCGCCCGTGCTGCTGGGCGGGGCCGCACCGGTCGCGCTGCGCCGGGCCGGTCGCCTCGGGTCGGGCTGGGTCAGCCGCAGCGCCCAGGACCTCTCCCGGATCGGCGAGGACATCGCGGTGGTACGGGACGCGGCCGAACGCGCCGGCCGGGATCCGGCGGCGGTGCGCATCGTGTGCCGGGGGGCGCTGCGGCTGGCCGACCGGCCGGTGGACACCGACCGGCGGTGGCTGACCGGCTCACGGGATCAGGTGGCCGAGGACCTCGCCCGGATCGACGAGCAGGGCGTGACCGAACTGTTCTTCGACCTCAACTGGGATCCCCTGGTCGGCTCGCCCAACGCGGATCCGGCGGCGGGCGCCGCGCGTGCCGAGGAAATCCTGCACGCGATGGCGCCGACCGCCGCCTAACCCGATCGCAGCCCGCACCGACCCCAGCCCGAGCCGACCGCAGCCCGAGGGCTCAGTAGACCCAGACCGTGGTGCCGATCGGGTCCAGATTGTTGGCCCAGATCCAGTCGATCGCGGAGTTGCTGACCCGCACACAGCCGTGGGATGCCGGGTACGAGGGGACGGAGCTGTCGCCGTGGATCGCGTAGCCAGCGGTGAAGTACCGGGGGCGGATCAGCAGGCCGAGCGAGGAACGGTGCGGAGCGTCGATCACCCGGTACGTCGTGAAGTGCCCCTTCGGGGTCGTCGCGACGTCGCGCTCGCCCTGGTCGTAGTAGACGTACCCGCCGCCGGTGGAGGTGTTCAGGGTGTAGTCGACGTGGCCGTCGCGCACGAACAGGAGCAGGTCGCTGCTGAGGTTGACCTCGATCAGGCGGCCCGAGGTGCTTCTCGCCTTGGGTCTGGTGCCGGCGTCGAGCGCCCGCTGGGTGGCGGCGGTGACCGTACCCGTCGGCTTCAGCTTGGCCGCCTTCTGTAGGGCGAAGACCGCCTGCTGGGTGACCCCGCCGAACTTGCCGTCCAGGGTGCCCACCCAGTAGCCGAGCCCGCTCAGTCGCCGCTGCAACGCCAGGACGGCCGACCCGGAACTACCGATGCGCAGCGGCCCGGTGGCGGCCGGCGAGGTCGGCCCCTGAGTCGGGGTCGGCTTGGCGGCGGGCGTGGCGCTGGCCGACGGCGGGTTGCTCGTGGACGGGGCGGTGGACGGGGCGGTGGACGGGGGCAACGGCACCCCGGTGGCCACCGGCGCCGAGGCGGACGCTCCGGCCGCCGATGACAGGTCGGTCTCCGGCGGACGGCAGCCGGCGACGGCGATCACCACGGCGACGGTCGCCACCACCGTGGCCGCGCGGACCACCGGTCGGGAGATGTATGCGCGGTTCATAATGTCAGTCTCATCGATCCAATAAACCCCGTCGAGGCCGTACCGCCAGGAGTACCCGAATCGTCACCGGGTCAACCGATGCCGATGATGCCGGCGCCTCCCGACGCCCGGAATCTCCCGATGGCGCGAGGCCCGCACGGGCCCGGGCCGGGCGCCGTGGAATGATCGGATTGTGGAGATAGCTGGTCGGGTCGTAGTCGTAACGGGTGCGTCTTCGGGCATCGGCGAGGCAACGGCCCGCCTCGCGGCGGCGCAAGGCGCCCGGGTCGTGCTGGCCGCCCGGCGGGTGGGGCGGCTGGAGTCCCTGGCCGCCGAGCTGCCCGACGCGCTGGCGGTGCCGGCGGATGTCCGGGACCCGGCACAGGTGCAGGCCGTCATCGACGCGGCGGTGCGCCACTACGACGGCGTCGACGTGCTCATCAACAATGCCGGGCAGGGGCTGCACGTGCCGATCGAGCAGATCAAGCTCGAGGATCTGCGGGCGGTCATGGAGCTGAACGTGTTCGGCGCGCTGGCCGGCATGCAGGCCGTGCTGCCGGTGATGCGCAAGCGCGGCGAGGGCGCCATCGTGAACGTCAGCTCCGGTACCTCGCGGACGGTGCTGCCGGGGGTCGGCGGGTACGCGGCCACCAAGAGCGCGTTGAACATGCTCTCCCAGGTGGCCCGGGCGGAGTTCGCCGCCGACAACATCGCGGTGTCGCTGGTGTACCCGTCGGTCACCGCGACCGAGTTCCACACGGTGCTGCGGGCCGGGGCGTACGCCGGCGGCGGCCGGTTCGCGCCGCACAGCGCCGAGCAGGTCGCGGAGGCGATCCTGCGGGCGGTCCAGACCGGCGAGCCGGAGGTCGTGCTCGCGCACACCCCGCGCGCGTGAACCGCGCCGGGCCGCGCCCGGCAAACTCGCCCACGCCGGGCCGTGCCCGGCAAACTCGCCCGCCCGGCGATCTCAGCTCAGCATGATCCGGGTCATCCTCCGGACCGCTATCCACATGGCGGCCACCCCGAAGGCGGCCAGGTACGCCACCGAGAGCAGCTGCGACCAGCCGGCGGCGCCGAGGGCGGGCTCGCGGATGAGCTGGATCGACTGGTACAGCGGCAGCACCTCGATGACCGGCCGCAGCGGCGCCGGGTACGTCGACAGCGGGTAGAAGGTGGTGGCGAACAGGTACATCGGCAGCATGACCAGCTGGATGTACTGGAAGTCGGCGAAGTCCCGCAGGAACGTGGTGACCGCCAGTCCCCCGGCGGCGAAGGCGAACCCGACCAGTATCGACGCCGGGATCGCCAGCAGCACGGCCGGCGAGGTGACCAGTCCGGCCACCGCCATCACCACCACGAACCCGATGGAGGTGAGCACCGCGTTGATGACCGCGCTGGCCACCTCGGCGCAGGCGATGTCGGTGACCGACACCGGGGTGGGCAGGATCGCCTCGTAGGTGCGTTCCGCCCGGATGCGGCTGAACACCCCGAAGCTGGTCTGGTTGAACGCGGTGTTCATGGCCGTCGTGGCGAGGATCGCCGGCGCCACCCACGCCGGATAGCGCACGTGTACCCCGGCCACGTCGCCGATGAGCATGCCCACCCCGATGCCGATGGACACCAGGTAGAGCACCGGCTCGACCATGGCCGACAGCAACGGGGTGAGCGAGCGCCGGTAGATCATGAAGTTGCGCTCGATCATCGCCAGCGTGCGCGACGGCGTGGCCGCCGGTACCGGCGGGCGGGTGGACGTCAGCGTGGTCATCGAGTTCTCCGATCGATCACGGGTGCAGCCGGCGCCGGTACGTGACGCGGGCGGCCACGATCCCGGCGAGTACCAGCGCGGCGAGAACACCCACGTGCACGGCGGTACCCGCGACCGTCGCGGTACCCAGCGACAGCGTCCGGCACAGCTGGGCGCCGTGGTACAGGGGCAGCACGTACACGATCGGACGCAGCCAGTGCGGCAGCTGCGTGATCGTGAAGAACGTGCCGGAGAACAGGTACATCGGCATGATGACGAACCGGAACACCGCATGGATGTGGCGGCTCTGGCGCAGCCCGACCGCCCACGCGGCGGCCGGCGCGGCGAACGCCATCCCGGTCAGCAGCGCGCCGCCCAGCGTGCCGAGGGCCCTCGCGCCGCCGGTGACCCGGAAGGCGAGCATCACCAGCGTGAACGCGGCGCTGGAGGTGGCCACCCGGAACGCTATGAACAGCAGGTGGCCGCCCATGATCTGAGCGGGGCTCAGCGGCGTCGTGGTGGCGCCGCGGTACGCGCCGTCGGGCCCGGCCGCCATCGCGACCCGATTCGACGCCTCCAGGAACGCGGTCTGCATCGACGCGGCGGCGAGCATCCCGGGCGCGAAGAACGCCAGGTAGCTCACGCCCGCGAGGGGCACCGACGCCTGCCGGTCGACGAGGTGCCCGATGCCCACCCCGACCCCGAGCAGGAACAGCAACGGGTTGGCCACGCTGATGACGATGGTGCCGCGCCAGGTGCGCCGGTACTGCGTCATCCAGTAGCCGAACTCACGCCACACGCCGACCCTCCTTTCTCTCGACTCGGCGGTCTAGTCAATGAGCGATCGGCCGGTGAGCGTGAGGAACACGTCCTCGAGCGTGGACCGGCGCACCAGCGCGGTCAGCGGGGTGAGGCCGAGTTCGTGGACGCCGGCCAGCGCGGCCTCGCCGTCGGCGGTGTACACCATGAGACGGTCCGGCAACACCTCCAGCCGGCCGCCGGCCAGCCGGCTGCTCGAACGCAGCTTCTCCGCCGCGGTGTCCTGATCGGCGAACCTCAGCTCGAGCACCTCGCGGGTGACGTGCTCGGCGATCAGGTCGCGCGGCGCGCCCCGGGCGACGATCCGGCCGCCGTCCATGACCACCAGCCGGTCGCACAACTGCTCGGCCTCGTCCATGTAGTGGGTGGTGAGGATGAGCGTGACACCGTCCTGCTTGAGCCGGAACAGCCTGTCCCACAGCACGTGCCGGGCCTGCGGGTCCAGCCCGGTGGTGGGCTCGTCGAGGAGCAGGATCTCGGGTTCGTTGATGAGCGACCGGGCGATGGTCAGCCGGCGCCGCATGCCGCCGGACAGCACCTCGACCTGCTCGTCGGCCTTGTCCTGAAGCTGCGCGAAGTCCAGCAGGGCCGCGATCCGCTCGCGGATGACCTTCCGGGGCAGCCCGAAGTACCGGCCGTAGATGTAGAGGTTTTCCCGGACCGTGAGCTCGCGGTCGAGGCAGTCGTCCTGCGGCACCACGCCGAGCCGCGCCCGCACCTGTGGTCCCTGCGTGACCGGGTCCAGGTCGAGCACGCGCAGCGTGCCGCCGCTGATCGGCGAGGTGGCGCTGATCATCCGCATGGTGCTGGATTTGCCCGCCCCGTTGGGGCCCAGGAAGCCGAACGCCTCCCCCCGCCGCAGCGCGAAGTCGATGCCGTCCACCGCTCGGAACTCCGCGGAACCACCGCGCGCCGGGTAGACCTTGGTGAGCCCGCGGGCTTCGACCAGGGAAGTCTCAGTCACCCCGGGAGCGTAAGAAATCTTTGGATCATCCGCAACGAATTACCAAGAGGTCGCAATTTTTTGCGGCTCAGGCCCGGCTCCCGCGCCCCGAGCGCCACGTGGGCGCCCGGGGCGACCTCGCCGGGCAGGTCGGCCCGCAGCAACGGGGGGAGGTCGGCCGGCGAAAAGCGCGCGGGTCAGCGGGGTGGCAGGGTGGCCCGCAGGCCGGTGCCGGTCCACCGGCCGGCGGAGTCGCCCGCCTGCACCACGATGGTGTGCGCGACGCCCGGAGCCAGTCCGGTGAGCGCCCGGCTGGTGCCGGCCAGCGTGCTCGCCGTGTTGACCGGGGTGAACGCCGCGTCCGGCTGGATGGGGCGGCCGTCCACGTACACCCGGTAGCCGACGACGGCTCGGGCGCCGTCGCGCGCCGCCGGCCAGGAGATGGTCGCCGTGGTCGCCCCGGTACGCCGCACCCGCAGCCGGTCGCCGTCGCGCCAGGTCGGCACCCCGACGTCGTACGGCGGGTTGGTGGTCACCGCCAGGGTGCCCGGGTACCGCGTGGCGTTGCCGGTCGCGTCCACCGCGTCGACCGTGATCCCGTACCCGGTTCCCGGCCGCAGCCCGGCGACCGTGAACGTGGTGGCGGTGCCGCGCACCGTGGCCGCCGGCCCGCCGCCTGCCCGCACGAGGTAATGGTCTATCCCGTAGTCGTCCGACGCCGCCGGCCAGCTCACCCGGGCCCAGGTGGTACCCAGCCCGCCCGGCACCAGGGAGGCGGCGCCGTTGGCCGGCGCGAGCGGGGCGACCGTGTCCGCGCCGCCGCCCGTGGTGACCCGGGTGGCCGGGCCGGGCGCCGCGTTGCCGGTCGCGTCCAGCGCCTGGACGCGCAGGTCGTAGCGCAGCGCCGGGGACAGCCCGCCGACGGTGGTCGACAGCGTGCCACCGGGTACCTGGGCGAGCACCGTGTCGCCCGACCGGATCAGGTACTGCGCGACCGCCACGTTGTCCGAGGCCGCCGGCCAGCTCAGGGTGGCGGTGGTCGCGGTGGCCGACGCGGTCAGCCGGGCACCACGCGGCCAGGCTGGGCCGGCGGAGGCGTCCACGCTGACCGGGGTCGCGGTGGAGCCATGGAAGGACAGGCCGGTGGAGTTGGTGATGCCCCACGGGTTCGGGGTGTTGTCGAACACCACGTCGGTGAACGAGCTGTCCCTCAGGTACGAGATCGCTGTCGGGTTGGCGTGCAGGAACCGCACATCGGTGAAGTGCAGTCCCTGGTGCGGCTGGTCGGGCACGCCGATCACGCTGATCGCCTGGCTGCCCGTACCGTCCACCGTCACGTGCTCGACGTCGACGTCGCGGAACTGCGCCTTGGCGGTCGACGGCTCCACCACTATCGCCGCGTTCGGGTCGGAGTAGGCCGAGGTGAAGATGAACGCTTGCGCAGTCACCGAGCGGATGGCGTCGTCGCGGAACAGCACGTCCCGTCCCCCGCCGCCGTTGTTCGGGTCGGTCTTCATGCGCAGGCCCACGTCCGTGCCATCGATGACGTTGTCCTCGGCCTCGATGTTCTCGATCCAGGCGCCGGTGTGGCTGCCCAGCACCACCGCGCCGTGGCCCCTGCGGAAGTAGTTGTCGGCGATCCAGGCGTTGCGGGTGGGTGGATCGTTCGGCGCGGCCGCACCCAGCCCGGCGGCGAAGTTCATGTCGTCGTCGCCGGTGTCGAAGACGTTGTTGATGACGGTCAGACCATTGCCATGGGTGAACTCGATGCCGTCGGCGTTGTTCACGCCCTCGGTCAACAGCCGCACCCCGTTGACCGTCACGTTGTCGTCGTGCAGGTTCACCAGCGTGTGCTGCGAGGGGTTCAGCGCCGTGAACCCTCCATAGTAGACATTGGTGACGCCGCGCAGGGTGATGAGGTTGGATCGGGTGGCGTAGCTCGACGCGCTGCCCAGCGCGGTGGCCGCGGCCACCTGGGCCTTGGCCAGGACACCGTTCGTGGACACCGTGCTCGAACTGCTGGGCAGCGACACCGGGAAGCCGTCGGCGTCCGGGCCGGCCTGCTTCCAGCCGTTGCCGTCGATGGTGCCCGGCCCGACGATGCGGATGTCGCGCAGGCTGCCGTACTCGTAGGTGTGCGCGTTGATGAGCGAGTAGTAGCGCGGGTCGGTGGAGTAGTCGTACAGCAGGTAGTTGTACGGATAGTCGGCGGGGTTGTCCGATCCGAGCAGGGTGCCGCCGGCGGCCACCTGCAGCGTCATGTCGCTGTGCAGCCAGATGGCGCCGGTCTTGAACACACCGGCCGGGATGACCACCTTGCCGCCCGGCGTACACGCGTCGATCGCCCGCTGGATGGCGGCGGTGTTGACGGTGGCGCCGTCGCCCACCGCGCCGTAGTCGGCGATGTCGAAGACCTTCGGCACGGCCGTCGTCGACTGGGTGACGACCGCGCTGTCGGGCGACTCGCGGCCGGCCGAGTCCACCGACCTCACGGTGAACCGGTACCGGGTGCTCGGCCGCAGGCCGGTCGCGGTGTACGTGTCCATCACCGTTCTCACCTGCGCGGCGTTGGCGGGGTCGGCGTAGAACCGGTCGATGTAGGGCTTCGCCGGCGAGGTGGACGCGTCGCTGGCCAGCCCGATCGGCCGGCCGTCGAGGTACACGCGATAGTCCACGATGCCGGTGTGCGCGGCCGGCTTCTCCCAGACCAGCGTGATGCTGCGCTCGTCGTAGGCCAGGGCCGGCACCCGCACGTCGACCGGGGCGGCCGGCCGATCGCCCCGGTTGTGGCCCGGCGACGCGGCCCAGCCCCGTACCGGGGCGAGCACCAGCGCCAGCAGCACCAGCATGACCGACACCGGGACGGCGGCGCGGCGAGAGGCACGCGACCACACGACCGGCAACCACACGCGCGAACCAACGGGCACGGGAGTCTCCCAGGGATAGTGCGGACACACCGGTGAACGATCCGGGCATGGTGGACGGGGCCATGCCGGGGCGGTGGGGAAAGCGCATTCCACCAACCACCGTCGCAGCATCACCGAGCCCGGTCAAGGACGCGCGTGTGCAGGTTCGTTGCAGTCGACGCCGACGTTGTGTCGAGGCGGACCTGATCGGCTGACCGCCACCCGAGCGGGGTTCGCGCACCGCCGCGGACCCCGCGTCGCCGTTTCCTTCCTTAGCCGGCCGTGCCGGCCCCTTGCCCGGAGCCTGGCGGCTCGTCGAGAAAGCTTGGCAGCGGCTCGCGCCGGCGCAGCCAATCCACCGGAATCCCGGTCCCGCCCACCCCGGTGTAGGCCGCGACTATCCCGCCCACGATCGCCGCCGTGGTATCGACGTCCCCGCCGGCCTCGACGCAGGCGGTGATGGCCGACGGGTAGTCGTCGAGGTAGGTCGCGGCGACCCACAGCGCGAACGGCACGGTGTCCTGCGCGAGTACCCGCGAGCCGTTGCCCAGTTCGTAGGCCGCCTCGGCGACGCTCACGCCGAGCAGCCAGAGCGCCCGGGAGATCCCGGTCTTCACGGCGCTGTCGATGAGGTAGCTCAGCGCCGAATCGAGCAGCCGCGCGGGCTCGGGCCGGTGCCGCACCTCCCTGGCCCATCCCGCCTCGGCGGCGGCGACCGCCACGGCGACGGCGCCGAGAATGGCCTCGGCGTTGGCGTGCGTGACCTCCGCCGAACGCATCGCCTCCAGCGCGGCGCCGCGCGAGTCACCGGCGTGGAACGCACCCAGGGGCGCCACCCGCATCGCCGCGCCGTTGCCCATCGAGCCCTGCCCGCCGAACGCGGCCCCGGCGACGTCGCGCCACGGCGTGCCCTCGCGAATCTGCCGCAGGATGGTCACGGCCCCACCGCCGTAGCCCCGGTACGCGTCGAAGCGGTCGGCGAAGGCGGCGGCGAGGCGGTCCTGTTCGATCCGGCCGCGCCCACGCAGTTCGGCAACGATCGAGCAGGCCATCTCGGTGTCGTCGGTCCACGGCCACGGCCCATCCGGTGGCCGCCCGTCGCGCAGGTCGGCGAGGCTGGTGCCGGGAACGAAGAATTGGGCGCCCAGGGCGTCGCCCACGGACAGTCCGTCGAGGCTGTCCCGGGCAAGGGTCATCATGGTCATCTGAGGCCATCATGCCACGGGAAAGCGCCCGCCGCGCCGCGCTGTCACCAGCACGGCACGCAGACCCGCACGGAGCGGCAGACCAACCTGAC